>NZ_JBSGFQ010000077.1:0-63913 GCF_053603495.1 Nonomuraea sp. NPDC004186
ACCCCCGGTGCCCCCCACCTGCGCTCCGCGCCACCCCCCCGGGAAACACCCGGCGGTCCCGGGGGGTCCCCCCGCCGCCCCCCGCATCGACACCATGGTGAATTCCCTTCTCAGCCGGTGGGCGGGATGTGGCGCAGCCGGAGGAGCGCGAGGATCGCCGCGCCGCCCGCGATGACCGCCGCGACGACGGCCGCCACGTTGAGCCCGCCCGCGAAGGCCTCACGAGCGGGGGCGAGGACCTGCGCGGCGAGCTCGCCCGGCAACCCCCGTGCCGCCGAGACCGCGCCGTCGAGGCTGTCGCTGCCGGCCACGACGGCTTCCGGCGGCAGGCCGCCGGGCAGTTCGCCACTGATCCGGCTACGGTAGACGGCGGCGCCGATGCTGCCGATGACGGCGATGCCGAGCGAGATGCCCAGGTCGCTGCAGGTTGTCGCGAGCCCGGAGGCCGCGCCCGCCTTCTGCGGCGGCACAGAGCCCACGACGAGGTTGGTGGTCAGCGCCATGGACGGCGCGACCGCCGGATAGAGCACCATGAAGCCCGCGACCAGCAGCGGCAGTCCGCCGACGGCGCCGACCTGGGTGAGCATCAGGTAGCCGATCACTTGTACGACCAGTCCGGCCGCGATGAGATACCCCGGGCGGACCCGCCGTACCAGGATCGGGGAGACCGTCGAGACCAGCACCAGCAGGGCCGCCCCCGGCAGCACCCACAGCCCCGCCTGCAGCGGGGAGAGCCCCTCCACCAGCTGCAGGTACTGCGTGACCAGCAGGTACACCCCGCCGAGCGCGATCGCGGCCAGCAGGAAGACGCCCAGCGCACCGCTGACCGCGCGGTGGGCGAACAGCCGCACATCCAGCAGCGGCTCCGGCAGCCGCAGCTGGCGCAGCACGAACCACCCTCCGAACGCCAGCCCGACCACGATGCTCACCAGCGCCGTCGCGAGAGTGCCCGCCTTGCCCAGCTCCTTGACACCGTAGACGACGGGCAGCAGTGTCGCCAGCGACAGCGCCACGCTGAACAGATCGGGCCGGCCCGCCGCCGGGTTGCGGTTGTCGGGCAGCAGCAGGAGGGCGCCGATCGCCACCACCACCATGACCGGCACGGCCACCAGGAACGCCGCACGCCAGGAGTACGTCTCCAGCAGCGCCCCGCCGAGCACGGGTCCGAGGCCGGTGCCCACCGAGATGCCGCCCGACCACACGCCGACGGCGACTCCCCGCTGCCGCGCGTCGGCGAACGTGGCGAAGATCAGGCCCAGGGTGGCGGGCATCTGGGTGGCGGCCGCGACGCCCAGAACGGCTCGCCACAGGATCAGCAGAGCGGGGTCGGAGGTGTTCGCGGCGGCCAGCGAGACCAGGGCGAAGACGACCGCGCCGGCGATCAGCAATCGGCGATGACCGATCCTGTCACCCAGCGTGCCCATGGTGACCAGCAGCCCGGCCATCAGGAACCCGTATATGTCGATGATCCACAAAGACTGGGTGCTGGTCGGCCGGAGCTCCGCGGCCAGCTGGGGAATGGCCAGGAACAGGATGGTGAGCATCATGAACAGCAACATGGCGGGCAGGACCAGCACCACCAGCCCGAGCCACTGCTTGAGACCGGCGCGCCGGCCGTCGTCGATATCCGCGGAAGACATGAACGTGTTCCTTCGGTGAATGTTCTGGGAGCGAGCCGTCCGGCCCGCTCCAGGGCCGACGACGGGCTTGCGGGCGCGGGCAGTCGTGTGCCGCGCCGGCCGACATCGTCATGACCCGCGAGGGAATGGACGCCCCAACGTTAGGAAGGCCCAGGCGGCCGCCGAATCAGTGAAATCGCCGGTCTCAGGCGGATCGCTCGGCGAGGACCAGCCGCATGAGCTCGGCCCGCGAGGTGATGCCGGCCTTCTGGAAGACCTTGCGCAGGTGGTAGTCCACGGTGCGCGGGCTGAGGAACAGCTGCCCGGCGATCTCCCGGTTGGTCAGCCCCTCTCCGACGGCCAGCGTGATGCGCAGCTCCTGTGGGGTGAGCGTGCTCAGCGTGTCCGCCTCGGGCGCGCGGGTCCGGGCCGACTCCCCGGTGGCGCGCAGCTCGCCCAGCGCGCGCTCGGCCCAGGTGAGGGCGCCGATGCGGCGGAAGGTCTCCGCCGCGGCGCGCAGGTGTTCCTGGGCCTCGGAACGTCGCCGCTCGCGCCGCAGTTGCTCGCCGAACAGCAGTTCCGTCCGGGCGTGCTCCAGCGGAGCGTCCGACCTGGCATGCAGCCGCAGGCTCTCGGCGTAGTGGGCCTCGGCGCCGCCGTCGGTGTGGACCAGCGCCTGGCAGCGGGCCGCGAGCGCGCCCAGGTCCGGCGAGGCGATGCGTTCGGTCCACCGCGCGTAGCGGGCCGTGGCCGCGGCGGCCCGATCCCGCTCGCCGGCGCGGACCAGGGCCTCGACGAGGTCGGGGACGATGGCCATGACGAGATCCGGGGGCGCGTCGGCGTCCCAGGCACCGACCGCCCCGAAGTGCCGTACGGCTTCGCGATGCCTGCCCGCGACCAGCTCGATGAGCCCGAGCGCCCGCCTGGCGTAGAACATGGCGTCGGCCAGGTCGCGGTCGCTCGCCTCGGCCAGCACGCCGGCGGCCAGCTCACCGGCGTCAGCCCGGCCCCGGATGGCCGCGGACAGCGCGAGCAGCCCTCGGTTGCGGCATGCCGTGTTCGGCTGGCCGACCTCGGCGGCGAACTGGCAGCCCTCCTCGGCGTGGGCCTCGGCGAGCCCCAGCCTGCCGCGCGAGATCTCGTCGGCCGCCTGGTACTCGAGGTTCCACGCGAGCGCGCCGAGGGCGCCGCTGTGGCGTGCCAGTTGCCCGGCGTTGCGGAACAGGCGCCCGCTCAGCTCATGGTCGCCGAGCGCCCGGGTGATCGACCCGGCCAGGGTCATCGTGATCGGATCGGTGAGCGACTCGATCATCGCGCGGTCGCGTACGGCCGGTCCTGGATCGCGGCCTGTTCGTGCCCGGCCGGCGTTCCGAAGGAGCAGGAGCATCGCGTCCTCCGGGTCGTCCGAGTCCTCCGGGGCCGGCCCGATCTCGTCGAGCCAGCCGGCGAGGTCGGCCCAGGCCTGTGGCCGGTTGGCGCGGACACCGAGGTTGCCGTACATCGCGACGGTCGGGGCGAAGCGGCGCCGGTCGATCCGCAGGACGCGTGGGATCCAGGGCTTGATCAGGTCCATCGCGTCATCGGGCGAGCCGGCGAACTCGGCCACGATGGCTCGCATGACGGCCACGGAGATCCGGTCCGCCTCCTCCAGGGAGGGCTCGCGCTCGGCCTGATCGAGCAGCTCGGCAGCCGCGGCGGTGAACCCGCCCTGGGCGGCGGCGTGCGCGGCGGTCCACAGCCGCCGTCCCCTGCGCGGGCCGTCGACCGTGAGCTCGGCCGCCCGCGACAGCGAGGCCATGGCCGCGGCCGGGCCCCCGCGCAGGGCCGCCTGTTCGGCCGAGCGCTCGAGCTGGTCGGCGGCGTGCTCGTCGTGCCCGACGGCGGCCTGCCCGAGGTGCCAGGCATGGCGGTGCTGGTCGGCCGGGGTGTCGAAGGCCGCGGCGAAGGCGCGGTGGATCGCGACGCGCCGGTTGCCCGTGGCGCTGTGGTAGACCGCTGATCGGATCAGCGGATGCCGGAACGCCAGCCGCGGCCCGTCGTAGGTCAGCAGCTCGTCGAGCTCGGCGCGGTGCAGCAGGTCGGCGGCGATCCCCATCGAGGTGGCCGCCTTCTCGATGGTCTCGACGCTGCCCGAGCCGTCGGCGGCGATCAGCTGGAGCAGCGGCAGTGATTCGACGTGCCGCGCCCGGATCCTGGCCAGGAACGACCGCTGCAGCCGGTCGGTCATGGCCGGCGGCTCCGGTGTCCCCTCCGGCGGGATCCTCCTTCCGGCAAGCTCGAGCAGGGCCAGGGGATTTCCCCCGGTGATCGCCAGCAGACGGTCCTGCTCACCCTCGCTGAGGCGCCGCCCGCCCGCGCGCCCGGCGAGCAGCGCTCTGCCCGCTTCGGGTTCGAGGCCTGCGAGCGGGATGCGGCGCAGGTCGGGCAGCTCGGTGCTGTGGCCCTCGTCGGCACGCGCGGCCAGCGCCACCGCAATGGGCTCGTCGTCCAGCCGCCGGGCGACGAACGCCAGGGTCTTCAGCGTCGGCCGATCGGCCCAGTGCGCGTCGTCGACGACGCACAACACCGGCTTCTCCCCGGCCGCCAGGGACAGCAGCGACAGGGTCGACAGACCCACCAGGAACGGATCGGGTGGCGTGCCGTGCGCGCGCCCGAACAGGACGCGCAGAGCCTGCGCCTGCGGGTCCGGCAGCTCGTGGGCCCGCCCGAGCAGGGGGAGCAGGAGCTGGTGCAACGTCGCGTACGCGAGATCGGCCTCCGGCTCGACGCCCACCGCGCGGAGCACCCGGAACCCCTCGGCCCGCTCCGTGGCGTGTGACAGCAGCGCGGTCTTCCCGATCCCCGGCTCGCCGTGGAGGATCGCTCCGCCGCCGCGTCCCTCGGCGGCGTGCCGCAGCAACGACTCAAGCAGCTCGCTCTCGTCGTCTCTCCCCAGCACACGCCGAGCATAGAAAGCACCGGCACCTGTGACAAAGCGAGCCCGCCGCTCCAGCCCGGCCACCGTGATCAGTTACCCGTGGTCAACACCATGCGGAAGCGGGCCCGGCCGGAGAGCATCTTCTGGAACGCCGCACCGGCCTCCTCCAGCGGGACCTCCTCGGTCCACGCCCGGACGCCGTTCCGGGCGGCGAACCTCATGGTGTCCTGGGTGTCGACCGCGATGCCGGAAGCGTGCCCGTGCACCCGCTTGGCCGCGCCCACGAGTTGCAGGGGCGTGATGTCCAGCCGCTCCATGTCGACGCCGACGATGATGAGCTCGCCGCGGCGGCCCAGCCCGTCGATCGTCTGTGACATCGCCGCGGCGTTGGTCACCGTCGCCAGCACCACCTTGGCTCCCCCCTGGGCCTGCAGCGCGTCGGCCATGTTCTCGGCGGCGGTGTCGATGTAGTGGGCCGCGCCGAGCTTGTGGGCCAGCGACGCCTTCTCGGGGCCGCGGGCCATCGCGATGGTGTCGAAGCCCATCTTCGCGGCGAACTGGACACCCAGGTGCCCCAGGCCTCCCAGACCGAGGATCGCCACGGTGTCGCCGGAACGCGCGGAGCTGCGCCGCAGCGCGTTGTACACGGTCACGCCGGCGCAGGCCAGGGGCGCGGCCTCCACCGCCGTGAGCTCGTCCGGGACCGCGGCCAGGGCGACGGCCGGCACCACGACGGAGTCGGCGAACCCGCCGGCGTACGCGACACCCGGCACCTGAAGCTCGGGACAGAGGATGCCGTCGCCCTCCCTGCAGGCGTCGCAGTGGCCGCAGCTGCCGCCGTACCAGCCGACCGCCACGCGATCACCGACGGACCAGCCGGCGACGTCGGCGCCGATCGTGTCGATGCGTCCCGCGATCTCGTGACCCGGCGTGACGGGGTACGTGGTGCCCGGGATGTGTCCGGCGATGATCAGCGCGTCGGAGTGGCACACCCCGCACGCCTCGACGGTGACCCGTACCTGGCCCGGGCCCGGCTCCTGGGTGTCCACCCGGACCAGAGACATGTCCCCGCCGGGCTCGGCGACCTGTACGGCACGGTGTGTGGCAGAAGAAGACATGCCGTCTCCTCTTCTTACGGAAGCAGCGGCCCCGCGGCGAGGCCCTTCCCGCGCCCCCTTTCCTGTCCATCGGCCGTCGAACCTGGTCAGAGCGGGTTTGCCAGGCTTTGAGGACGAGGAGGGGGCCGTCGTGTACGGTGAAGGCCCAGCGGTCCGGAGCGGCCGTGACGCGCTGGTAGACGTTCTGGCGAGACTGCGCAGGTCCCGCATGGTCCGCGGTGGCGGGCCTCCTCCATGGAAGGGTTCGCGTACGGGCCCCCAGGGTGACGATTCCGGCTGGACGGATTGTCGATCATTGACCGCTCTCCTCACGATCCGTCCAGACGGATGCTGATATTTCAGGAATGTGGGCCACCATGACGGGCGTGAATCTCAACGGCCGCAAATTCGTGATGGTGAGCTCGACCGCGAGCGCAGTCGACCCGGACAGCCCGACGGAGTTCCTGTACCAGGAGTCCGACGGGGTGGTGTGGGGCAGCTACTCCGGCGACACCGTGACCCATGGGCGTTTCGTGGGCATGCGTGACGACGCCCAGGTGGCGATCTCGTACGCGCACGCGCTGAAGGCCGGCGGGAAGGCGGGCGGCCAGAGCAGCAGCCGCATCGAGAAGGGGGACGACGGGCTGCTGCGCCTGGTGGAGGAGTTCAGCTTCGACGGGGACGACACGGTGCACGTGAGCGTGTGCAGGGAGGTCGGCTGATCACTCAGTCGTCCTTGCGGAGGGCGGCGCGGCCCTCGGCGGCGCCGACGAAGCGCATCTTGCCGAGCGGCACGCCGCCCTGCGCCCCCTCCTGGACGGGCCGCCGCGCCGGACGGGCCCGGTCGCGATCACGGTCGCGGTCGCTGGGCAGCACGTACGGCCGCTTGAGCACCTCGTCCAGGATGAACACGGTCTCCGTCGCCTTGACCGCCGGGATGTTGGCCAGCCGGTCGGTCACCATGGTGTGCACGGCGGCCACGTCGGACACGCGCACCTGGATCATGGCGTCGTGCTGCCCGGTGGTGATCGCGCAGTACTCCACCTCCGGCATCCGGGCCAGCTCGGCCCTGAACTGCTTCCACATCTGCTGGCGTACGGTCACGAAGATCAGGGCGGTGATGCCGAGCCCGGCCCGCACGTGGTCGATCTCGGCGGTGAAACGCTTGATCGCGCCGTCGGCGCGCAGCGCCTCGAAGCGCGTGTAGGCGTTCGCGCGGGAGATGCCCACCCGTTCGGCCAGCGCGGCCACCGAGATCCTGCCGTTCTCGCGCAGGACCTCGAGGATCTTCATGTGGATGTCGTCAAGCTCGAGACCGATGCCGATCCGTCCAGGCTGACCGCCGCCGCCGACACCATTTCTGGAAATTTCACTCATCATTACCTCACTGACCTTTATATACGTCTCACCGACCGCACAGTGCCTGGACGTTCTGCCGCACAATCCTCGACATCTTCCTGCCGAACGTCCAAATCTTGGAGGACCCATCATGGCGACCCGCTCGCAGACGGCGGCTGTGCTGCTCGCCGGTGCACTCGCCCTGGCCGCCTGCGGTAGCGGCGGCGGCTCCCAGACTCCCGCCGCGTCCGGCGGTGGGGGCAAGACCCTCGTCATCGACACGTCCTTCGACCTCAAGACGGCCGATCCGGGCCGCACGTACGAGCCGACGGGCCTGATCGTCGGCAAGGCCGTCTACGAGACGCTGCTGACGTTCGACGGCGCCGACGTGACCAAGCCGGTGCCCGCGCTCGCGGAGTCGTACGAGCTGAGCAAGGACGGCAAGATCCTGACGCTCAAGCTCAAGAAGGGCGCCACGTTCGCGGACGGATCGCCGTTGACTGCGGACGACGTGGTGTTCTCGCTGATGCGCGTGCGGGACATGAAGGGCACGCCGTCGTTCCTGCTGGACGGCGTCGAGGTCGCCAAGACCGACGACTCGACGATCACGCTGACGTCGAAGGCGGCCAACCCGGCGCTGCCGTACATCCTGCCGAACCCGGCCCTCGGCATCCTCAACAGCAAGGTCGCCAAGGAGCACGGCGCCACCACGGACGCCCAGGACAAGGCCGAGCAGTACCTGAACTCGGCCTCGGCGGGCTCCGGCCCATACCAGATCGAGTCGTTCAACGTGAGCAGCCAGGTCACGCTCAAGGCGAACCCCAAGTACTACGGCGCCAAGCCCGCCTACGACAAGGTCGTCATCCGCAACGTCGAGGCCGCCACGCAGAAGCTGAACGTCCAGCGCGGCGACAGCCAGATCGCCCTCAACCTGTCGGGCGACCAGGTCACCGGCATGCCCGCGACCCTGCAGGTCAAGAAGACCGCCTCGGCGAACGTCATCTTCCTGCTGGCCAACCAGGACTCCGCGATCAGCAAGACGACGACGAACCCCAAGTTCGTGGAGGCGGTTCGCAAGGGCGTCGACTACGCGGGGCTGCTGGAGCTGGCCGGCGAGGGCGCGGCGCAGGCGCCGGGTGTCATCCCGTCGCAGCTGCTCGGCGCGCTGCCCGCCGACCAGGCGGCCAAGCGGGACGTCGAGGGCGCCAAGGCGGCGCTGGCCGCCAGCGGCGTGTCGAACCCGACCGTCAAGCTGGAGTACCCGAGCGAGCTGACCGTCAACGGCCTGTCCTTCCAGCCGCTGGCCGAGCGCATCCAGGCCAACCTCAAGGAGGTCGGCATCACGGTCGACCTGCAGCCCGCGCCGGTCACCACGGCCCTGGACAACTACCGCAACGGCAAGGAGGAGATGGGCCTGTGGTACTGGGGCCCGGACTACCCCGACCCGAGCGACTACCTGGCGTTCCTGCCGGGCAAGACGGTGGGTCTGCGGGCCGGCTGGAAGGCGGGGGCGGCCAAGGAGATCGAGGCCGCCGGTGACAAGGCCGCCACGGCGATCGGCGACGACGCCCGCAAGGCCGCCTACGTGGACGTGCAGACCAAGCTGAACGCCTCGGGCCCGTTCGTCCCGCTGATCCAGCCCAGCCAGAACATCGTGACGGCGGCGTCGGTGACCGGCCTCGAGTACCACCCGGTGTGGACGGTGGACGTGGCCGACCTCGGCGTGAAGTAAGGGAGCCTCGCAGGTGTCCGACATCCCGGGCGAACCCCGCCGGAGCCGGACGAGAGGGGTCCATCCGCTCGTCCGCTTCCTGATCCGGCGCATCCTGCTCGCGGTCCTGATGGCCTGGGGCATCACGCTCGTCACGTTCGTCCTGACGAACCTGGTGCCCGGCGATCCCGTGGCCGCGAACCTCGGCCAGCGGGCGCTGGGCGATCCGGCGATCGTGGCCCAGTGGCGGGCCGAGCACGGCCTGGACAAGCCCCTCTGGGAGCAGTACGCGCTCCACCTCCAGGGCCTGGTCCACGGCGACCTCGGCACCAGCCAGCAGAGTCACCGGCCGGTCAGCCAGGACCTGGCCGAGTTCGTCCCGGCGACGCTGGAGCTGGCCGGGGCGGCGATCCTGGTGTCGCTGGTGCTGGGCGTGGCGTTCGGCGTGATCGCCGCGCTGCGCCGGGACCGGCTGTCGGACCACGCGCTGCGCGTGCTGAGCCTCATCGGCATCTCGGTCCCGACGTTCTGGCTCGCGCTGGTGGCGTTCTACGTGTTCTTCTACCGGCTGCAGCTCACCCCGGGCAGCGGCCGGGTGGACGCGGCGCTCAACGGCGCGGTCCCGGCCGTGACCGGGCTGCAGACCGTGGACGCGCTGGTGGCGGGCCGGTGGGACGTGTTCTCCTCCGCGGTCGGGCACCTCGTGACGCCCGCGCTGGTCCTGGCGCTCTACACGATCGGCCTGCTCACCCGCTTCACGCGCTCGGCGGTGCTGGAGGTGCTGGGGCAGGACTACGTGCGCGCCGCCAGGGCCAAGGGCCTGCCCGGCCGGGTGATCCTCTTCCGGTACGTGCTGCGTTCGGCCCTGGTGCCCATCATCACCGTGGCGGGCCTGGCGTTCGGCAGCCTGCTGTCCGGCACCGTGCTGGTCGAGGCGATCTTCGCCTGGCCCGGCGTCGGGCAGTACGCGTACAAGAGCGCCACCACCCTCGACCTGCCCGCCGTCATGGGCGTCGGCCTGGTCGTCGGCGTCGTCTACCTGGTCATCAACCTGATCGTGGACGTCCTGTACGGCGTCATCGATCCCCGAGTGAGGCTGCAATGAGACGGCGGGACCCTCTGGCCCGCAGGGGCCTGCTTGCCCGGCTGCCCGAGGCGTGGCGGCAGCCGCTGGCCGTGGTCGGCGCCGTGCTGGCGGTGGCCTGGCTGGTCATCGCGCTGGCCGCCCCCGTGCTGGCGCCGCACGACCCCCTCGCCCAGGACCTGCCGCGGCTCGCGCCGCCGGGGCCCGGGCACTGGTTCGGCACCGACCAGCTCGGCCGCGACATCCTGAGCCGCGTCATGTACGGGGCCCGGGTGTCGATCCCGCTGACGCTGCTGCTGGTCGTGCTGTCGGTGCTGATCGGCGGGCTGCTCGGCGCCTGCGCCGGGTACTTCGGCCGGTGGGTGGACGAGACGATCATGCGGCTGGCGGACCTGGTGTTCGCGTTCCCGACCGTGATCCTGGCCATGGTGGTGGCCGCCGCGCTGGGCGCCAGCCTGACGAACGCGGTGCTGGCCGTGCTGGTCGTGGCCTGGCCCGCGTACGCCCGCGTCACCCGGGGGCTGGTGCTGGGGGTGCGCGAGCGGGAGTTCGTGCTGAGCGGGCGGCTGCTGGGCTTCTCGGTGTGGCGGTCACTGCGCGTGGACGTGCTGCCGAACGTGACCGGTCCCATCCTCGTGCTCGCCACGCTGGACATCGGCACCGCGCTGCTGCTGCTGTCCGGGCTGTCGTTCCTGGGCCTCGGGGCCAAGCCGCCGTCCCCCGAGTGGGGGGCGATGGTGGCCTCGGGCGTGGAGGTGTTCGACAGCTGGTGGGTGGCGACGTTCCCGGGGCTGGCGATCCTGACGGTGGTGCTGGCGTTCAACTTCCTCGGCGACACCCTGCGGGACGCGCTCGACCCCCGTACGGCCCGCGCGATCAAGGAGCGTGCGCTGTGACGACGCTGGACATCACCGACTTGAAGATGTCGATCGGCGGCAAGGAGATCCTGCGCGGCGTCGATCTCGCGCTGGAGCCCGGCCGGGTGCACGGGCTGGCCGGGGAGAGCGGCTCGGGCAAGACGATGACGGGCCTGGCCGTGCTCGGGCTGCTGCCGCACGGCGCCCGCGTGACGGGCGCGATCCGGCTCGGCGAGCGCGACCTGCTCACCCTGCCGCCCAAGGAGCTGAACCGGGTGCGCGGCGGCGAGGTCGCCATGGTGTTCCAGGATCCGGCGACCAGCCTGCACCCCATGCTGACCATCGGCAAGCAGCTCACCGAGCACATGCGCCACCACCTGGGGCTGGACAAGCGCGAGGCGCGGGCCCGGGCGGTGGAGCTGCTGGGCAAGGTGCGCATCCCGGGCGCCGAGGAGGCGTACGGGCGCTATCCGCACCAGTTCTCCGGCGGGATGCGCCAGCGCATCGCCATCGCCATCGCGCTGGCCTGCTCCCCCAAGGTGCTGATCGCCGACGAGCCGACCACCGCGCTCGACGTGACCGTGCAGGCCGGCGTGCTGCGGCTGCTGCGCGGGCTCTGCGACGAGCTGGGGCTGGCGGTGCTGCTGGTCACCCACGACCTCGGGGTGATGTCCGCGGTGGCGGACGAGGTGAGCGTGATGAAGGACGGCCTCGTCGTGGAGTCGGGGCCGCGCGGGCGGGTGCTGCGGGAGCCCGAGCACGCCTACACGCGTTCCCTGCTGGAGTCCCTACCCGACGCGGAGGCGCAATGACTCTGTTGGCCATCGACGACCTGGTCGTCGAGCACCGCTCCCCCGGGCGTCCCGCCGTGCGGGCCGTGGCGGGGGCCAGCCTGGCGGTCAACCCCGGCGAGGTCGTCGGGCTGGTCGGCGAGTCCGGGTGCGGCAAGTCGACGCTGGCCCGCGCCGTCTGCGGGCTGAACCCGATCACCGCGGGCTCGATCGCGTTCGACGGGCAGCCGGTCACGCCGCTCGGCCTGCGGCGCAGGAAGCTGACCGGGATCCAGATGGTCTTCCAGGACCCGTACGCCTCCCTCAACCCCCGGCGGCGGGTCGGCGACCAGATCGCCGACGGGCTGCGCACCTCGCAGGACACCGCCACCTCCCCCGCCGACCTGCTGGAACGCGTCGGCCTGCCGCGGGACTTCGCCGGCCGGCACCCGCACGAGTTCTCCGGCGGGCAGCGGCAGCGCATCGCCATCGCCAGGGCGCTCGCGGCCCGGCCCCGGCTGCTGATCGGCGACGAGCCCATCTCGGCGCTGGACGCCTCGGCGCAGTCGCAGGTGGCCAGGCTGATGCGGGACCTGGCGGTGGACTCGGGCGCGGGGCTGCTGTTCATCAGCCACGACCTGTCCGTGGTGCGGCTGATCGCCGACCGGATCGCCGTCATGTACCTCGGCAAGATCGTCGAGGTGGGCGACACGGCCGAGGTGTGGGCGGACCCGAAGCACCCGTACACGAAGGCGCTGCTCCAGGCCATCCCCAAACCGGACGGGATGGGGGTGCTGCCCGCAGAGCTGGCCGGTGACGTGCCGGACCCGGCGAACCCGCCGGGAGGGTGCCGGTTCAACCCGCGGTGCCCGTCCGTGATGGACGTGTGCCGCGTGAAGGAACCGGAGTTCGGGCCGGTCGCCTGCTGGCTGCACGAGCCGAAGTGACCCCCGTCCCCGGGCCGCGGGCCGCCGCGGCGCGGCTGGCGGCGGTGCGGGCGGCCATGGACGAGGCCGGGGTGGAGGCCCTCGTGCTGCGGCCCTCGCCGGACGCCCGCTTCCTCGGGAGCCTTCTTGGGGACCGTCAGGGCGCGTACCTGGTGGTCACGCAGGACGTGGTGGCCGAGACCGGCGATCCGGCCGGGGTGGTGCCCGCGGGGGCGCGCCGGGTCGGGGTGGATCCGGAGATGCGGGTGCGGGAGCTGTTCGGGCTGGCGATCGAGGCCGAGCTCGTGCCCGCCTCCTCGGTGCTGTGGCCGCTGCGGCTGCGCAAAGAACCGTACGAGGTCGAGGCCGTCGGCCGCGCGGTGGCGGCGGCGGAAGGGGTGCTGGGGCAGGCGCTGGAGCTGGCCTGGTTCGGGGCGACCGAGCGGGCGATGGCCTACCGGCTGCGGGTGCTGCTGGCCGAGTCGGGGTGCGAGGAGCTGCTGTCACTGCGGGTGGCGGCGGGGGAGCACACGGCTCTTCCCGCGCACGTGCCCGGGGAGCGCGTGATCAACCCCGGGGACGCGCTGGCCGTGGCGGTGTGCGGGCGGTGGGGCGGCTACTGCGCCGAGGTGTCCAGGGTGTTCGCCGTGGCGGAGCCGCCGGACGACTTCGAGGCGATGTACTCGGTGGTGCTGGCCGCCCACCGGGCCGGGCTCGCGGCCGTGCGGCCCGGCGTGCCGGTGGACGAGGTGGCCAGGGCCGTGGGCGAGGTGATCGACGGCAGCGGGTACGGGCACTTCGCGGCGGCGCACGTGGGCCGGGGCATCGGGCTGGGGCATGACGAGGGGCCGTGGCCGGGCGAGGACGCCGTGTTCGAGCCGGGGATGGTGTTCTGCCTGGAGCCCGCCATCTACGTGCCCGAACTGTTCGGGGCCCGGGTCGCGGACGTGGTGGTGTGCGCGGACGACGGGCCGGTGCCGCTGGGCGCGTACCCGCACACCCTGCACGTCCTCGACCGCTAAGGCAGCGTGACGGCCTCGGCCAGCCTGCGGGCCTCGTCGGCCCATCCCGCCAGGAACATCAGCGCCTCGCCCCGCTCCCTGAACCGGCGGGCCGCGTCCACGGGCGTGGCGCCGCCGTAGTCGAGCTGCGCCTCCCCCGCCCGGGCCAGCATCAGCGGGGTCAGGAAGTCGTACTTGACCGCCGACGCGCACACCGCCAGCCGCACCAGCCGCTCGTCACCGCGCCAGCCGGAATCCCGCAGCCCCCGCACGTACGCCCCGTGGACGGCCGCGTCGAGCGCGGGCAGCAGAGCGGCCGGCAGGAACAGGTCGAACACGCTGTCCGGGATGTGGTTGCCGACGTCCTCGCCCAGCGCGCCGTCGCCCGCGAACGCCCAGTCCACCAGCACGCTCTCCCCGTCGCGGTCGATCACGTTGCTCGGCCACACGTCGAGGTGGCACAGCGCCCTCGGCAGCGACTCCAGGACGGCCAGGAACTCCTCCCGGTCCCGGTGCAGCCGCACCAGCTCCCCGCGCAGCCCGGGCGGGAAGTTCTCGGCGACCAGGGGGTGCCGCCAGGCCGCGTCGTCCTCCAGCAGCTCGTACGGGACCGGTTTCGAGCCCAGGTAGTCGCGCAGGAACGACCGGCTCGACCACGGCCGCTCCACCCGGCCCGCCGTCCCCTGGGCCAGGCCGAGCTGGCGCCCGAAGAGCGTGTGACGCCCGAGGTCCCAGGTGGTGCCGGGCCGCCCGGCCACGTCCTCGGTCCACAGCGCGAGGTCGCCGTCGTCGCGTTCGACCAGCTCCAGCAGCTTCGGCGCGGCCACCCCCGAGCCCGCCCACAGCCCCGGCAGGCCGTCGGCGTAGACGTCGGCCTCCCTGCGCCAGTAGTTCCAGTGGCGCGGATCGTCGGAGTGCCCCCACCCCGCGCCGCCTTCCTTGCGGCGGGTCAGCACCTTGAGCACCGCCGACCTCGACCCCCTGCGCACCCGCCAGATGCCGCCGGTCACCGCGTTCAGCGGGTTGTGCGTGAGCGGCTCGACGACGGCGTCGGCGCCGCCGAGCACCCGCGCGATCTCATCTTCCACTCGCGTCACCCTAGCTCGTGACGGTGTGTGATGATCCACGGTCAAGGGTAGTCCAGAATCATGCTGCGCATCGGCACGTGGAGATCTGCCGGGTCGCTCGACATGGTGATCTGCGGCTGGCACGACGGCGGCCCCGGACCCCTCGAAACGGGCATCAAGCTCATCTACGGAGCCGGCGGTCCGATGCCCGGCTTTCCCGGGCTGCGCGTGGGCACCCTCGTGGCGACGTGCGCGGAGGAGATCGCCGAGGCCCTGCTCCAGGGGATCGACGTGGTGGCCACCGCGCCGGACTGCTGCCCCGCGGCGCCCGTCGTGGCGGCGGGCATGTGGCACTACGGCTGGACCGGGAGCGATCCGGGCGCGCTGGCCGGGGCGACCGCCGCGGGCCTCGTCATGGCCGCGCAGCCGGGGCCGTGCGCGGTGGAGATCCGCCGCGACGGCCGCAGCTCGCTCGCCGGTGACGTGCGGGCGGAGACCGTACGCGCCTGCCTGGCCGGGGCCATCCCCCTGGAGTCGGTACGCCTCAGCCAGGAGGCCCCCAGCAGGCTCCTCATCACACCCTGTTAGCCGCTTCCACCAAAGCCCGGCCCCGGCTTGGTGAACCCGGACGAATCGCGGCGGCCCCGCCATCGAATACCGTCGCCTGGGAAACGTCCGAGACGAGGAGCGGCAGGTTGGTCGAGGTCAGGGAGCTCCATGAGATGGCGGAGTTCGAGCAGGTGGATGCGTTGTTCGACGACATCTGGCACTTCGGGACCGGCGCCCCGCCCATCACGATCGAGCTGATGCGGGCCCTGGCGCACGCGGGCGGCTACGTGGCGGGCGCCTTCGAGGGCGGCCGCCTGGTGGGCGGCTCGGTCGGGTTCCTGGCCAGCGGGAACGCCCTGCACTCCCATGTCACGGGGGCGGCGGCCGGGCGGGGCATCGGGTTCGCGCTCAAGCTGCACCAGCGCCGGTGGGCCCTGGAGCGCGGGCTGGAGCGGATCACCTGGACGTACGATCCGCTCATGCGCCGCAACGCCCACTTCAACCTGGCCAAGCTGGGCGCCCGGCCCCGCGAGTACCTGCCCTGCTTCTACGGGGTCATGGACGACGCGATCAACCAGGGCGACGAGTCCGACCGGCTCCTGGCCGTCTGGACATTGTCCGACCCGCGCGTGGAGGCTGTGGCGCGGCCGGATGCTTCGGCACGACCGTCGGACGGCCCGCCGCCGGACGCCGTGGTGGGGCTCGCCGACGTGGGCGGGCGGCCGGTGGCCGGTCCGGTGGACGCCGGCACGGTGCTGGTGGCCGTGCCCGCGGACATCGCGGGATTGCGCGGCGCCGACCCGGGAACGGCCAAGGCGTGGCGGCACGCCGTACGCGACGTGCTGGGCGGCCTGATGGCCGAGGGCCGCGCGGTCACGGGGTTCTCCGGGAAGTCCTACTACGTAGTGGAGAAGAAGTGAAGATCACTGGAGTTGAGCTGCGGCGGATCGCCATGCCGCTGGTCGCGCCGTTCCGCACGTCGTTCGGCACGGAGACGGCCCGCGACGTCCTGCTGGTCAGGGTGGTGACGCCGGACGCCGAGGGGTGGGGCGAGTGCGTGGCCATGGACGAGCCACTCTACTCCTCCGAGTACACCGACGGCGCGGCCGAGGTGATCCGGCGCTTCCTGCTGCCCGCGCTGCCGAAGACGCTGGACGTGCACGACGTCGGCCGCGCGCTGGAGCCCATCAAGGGCCACCGGATGGCGAAGGCCGCGCTGGAGACGGCGGTGCTGGACGCGCAGCTCAGGACGGCGGGCGAGTCGTTCGCCCGCTTCCTCGGCGCCTCCCGCACGCGGGTTCCGTGCGGGGTGTCGGTCGGCATCATGGACTCGATCCCGCAGCTGCTCGACGCCGTGGGGGGCTACCTCGACGAGGGGTACGTCCGCATCAAGCTCAAGATCGAGCCCGGCTGGGACCTGGAGCCGGTCCGGGCCGTGCGCGAGCGGTTCGGCGACGACGTGCTCCTCCAGGTCGACGCGAACGCCGCCTACTCGCTGAGCGACGCCCGCCGCCTGGCCCGGCTCGACGCGTTCGACCTGCTGCTGATCGAGCAGCCGCTGGCCAACGACGACCTCGTGCAGCACGCCAGGCTGGCCAAGCAGCTCAAGACGCCGATCTGCCTGGACGAGTCGATCGAGTCGGCCGAGCACGCGGCCGCCGCCATCGCGCTCGGCTCGTGCTCGATCGTCAACATCAAGCCCGGCCGGATCGGCGGCTACCTGGAGGCCCGGCGCATCCACGACCTGTGCCGGGCGAACGGCATCGCGGTGTGGTGCGGCGGCATGCTGGAGACCGGCCTCGGCCGGGCGGCGAACGTGGCCCTGGCCGCCCTGCCGGGCTTCACGCTGCCCGGCGACACCTCGGGCTCGCGGCGCTACTACTCCACCGACATCACCCAGCCGTTCGAGCTGTCCGACGGCCATCTGGAGGTGCCCGCGGGGCCGGGCCTGGGCGTGGACCCGATCCCGGAGGTGCTCGACGCGGTGACCACGAGCACGGAGTGGATCACGCTCTGACCCTGGGCAGCACGGCCTGGCAGGTGGTCAAGACGAGTCCCCCACGTGGGGGATGTTCACGGACGCTGCGGCGGCGAGCATCGGAACGCGCCACGCGAACACCACCTGCCTGACCGGAGGCCCCCGCATGACCACCACCCTCGGCGGAACACCACGGACCGGACGGCTTCCGGCCGTCCTGGCCAAGCTGCACGGCCGGACGGCAGTGGGCGTGCCCCGCTGGGCCGTGTGGGCCGCCTACGCCACCACCTTGACCCCGCTGCCCTCCGGCATCTGGCGGATCGCGGCCTTCATCTTCGGCGCGCCGCTGCTGGAGTTCGGCGGGGCTCCCCCGCCCGGCCACGGGCCGGTGCTGATCGACGGCGAGTGGTGGTACATCGTCGCGCTCAGCGTGGTCAGCGAGGCGACGGCGTTCCTCACGGTCGGGCTGGTCGCCCGGTGGGGTGAGGTGTGGCCGCGCTGGATCCCCGGGCTGGGCGGCCGCCGGGTGCCGGTCCTGGCGGCCGTCGTCCCTGCCGGCCTGGGTGCGACGGTGCTGCTGGTCTTCCCGTACGCGCTGGTCATGTTCGCCTTCGGCCGGATGATCAACGGGAGCCCCGAGGGTTTGATCGTGCACGGCTGGCAGGCGGTCACCTTCTGGGTCACGTACGCGCCGCTGGCCGCCTGGGGCCCGCTGCTCGCCATCCTGGCCGTGCACTACTTCCGGCGACGATCATCCTAGGTGCCTGGCTGGTCGCTCGCGGGCTCCTGGGCGGCTCCGGTCGAGCCCGTGCAGCGCGATCTCGTAGCCGCCCCGCGCGACGCGGCCCGGGCCGGTCGAGCAGGAGGCGCGCCATCTGGCGACGGCGTCCTCAGGCGTTGTCGGGCGTGGCCCACTCGACGAACTGGATGATCACGCCGTTGGGGTCGGTGACCTGGAACAGGCGTTCGCCCCAGGGCTCTTCGCGCAGCGGCATCGTGATCTCGACCCCGGCGTCACGCAGCCGCTTCTCCTGGTCCCGCAGGCCGGTGTCGAGCGTGAACGCCAGGATCAGGCCCGCCGCGTGCTGATCACGCTGCTCAGGCGGCAGGACCTGGATGCCGCGGGCGAGCAGGACGATGTCCACCGCATCGGTACGGGTGAGGGAGACGAAGCCGTCGGCGGCGGCCTGAACGGAGTAGCCCAGGTGAGTGGTGAAGAACGCCTGGGAGGCGGCGATGTCGTCGATCGTGAGCGAGACGGTGGACGCGATGATCTGCAAGAAGGTCTCCCTGTCGGGTCGGAGCCGGGACGGAGGCGTGAGGTCGACGCGGGTCAGTAGCCGCGGCGGCGGGGGATGTTGCGGGCGACACGGGGCTCGCGTCGCCCGCGGACGGCACGGTCGGGGGGCAGGTGGCGGAGGTCGTCGCCGCGCTTGAGGGGCTGCTCCGGCCGGTGGTGGCCCAGTTGCCCGGTCAGCACATCGGTGCGGTCGATCGCGGGGATGGCCTGCTCGGCGGCGGGGTCGAGGTGGCGCATGGGCACTCTCCTTCGTTCCGGTCGGCGTTCCATGGTCGCAAACTTACGACGGGCGTAAATTTAGCCCAGACGGCTCAGGGGTGTCAACATAAAAATGCTACGGGGGTAATATTTCCCCATGGCTACCCAGACTCCGGCCCAGACCGCCAGCGACCCTGCCCCGCTCGAGTCGCCCATCGGCCTGCGGGAGGCCAAGAAGCAGGAGACCCGGCAGCTCATCTCCGACCACGCCACCCGGCTGTTCATCGCCCAAGGCTTCGAACAGACCACCATCGCGGAGATCGCCGCCGCCGCCCGCGTCGCCAAGAAGACCGTCACCAACTACTTCGCCCGCAAGGAAGACCTGGCCCTGGACCACCAGGAGGAGTTCACCGCCGCCCTGGCCCAGGCCGTCGCCACCCGGCAGCCCGGGCAATCCGCCCTGACCGCGCTGCGCCGCGCCTTGCAGGACGCCATCGCCGCCCAGGACCCGGTCGCCGGCTTCTCCGGCGCGGCCTTCGCCCGCATGATCGCCGACAGCCCCACCCTGACCATCTGCCTGCGCGGCCTGCACGACCAGCGCGAACATCGCCTCACCCAAGCCCTCGCCGAGGCCACCGGCACCACTCCCGACGACATCACCGTCCGGACCGCCGCCGGGCTCCTGGGCACCGTTCACCGCATCCTGTTCCAACGCATCCAGGACCTCACCCTGGCCGGACGCTCCAACGACGAGATCGCCCGCACCATCGGCGCGGAAGCCACCCAGGCGTTCGATCTGCTGGAGCCCGCTCTGGCCGACTTCGCCACCTGAACCCGCCGACGCCGGTGAACGGCTCTCTTACGTCAGGGCCGCCCACCGGTGTGAGTGGTGATCGTCGCCGCGAGGGACGGCACGACCGCGTGGGGCAATGCGTGGCCGAGACCGGGCACTGTGACGAGAGTGGCGCCGGGGATGGCGCGCGCCAGCCGGGCGGCGTGCGGCGGCGGGGCGACGGGATCCTCCGGCGCGTCGATCACCAGGGTGGGCACCGAGACGTTCGCGAGTTCGGCCCCGCGCTCCATGCCCGACTGGTCGGCCAGGGCATGGGCGGCGGAGTTACGCCAGGTGCCGCCGTGGGCGGCGATCCGGCGTTCGAGCTCGGCGAACTCCTCGGCGTCGAAGGGCAGGACGCCGCCGTTGAGGACCCTCCAGTGCTCGACGCGCCAGCGCAGCTCCGCCTCCGGGTCGCGCTCTTGTCCGAGCTTCTCCCACAGAGCGAGCAGCCGGGGGTCGGGCCCGGGCAGGCCGTCGTCGGAGATGCCGGGGTCGGGGGCCGCTCCGCCGATCAGCGCGGAGCCGAAGATCGTGGCGCTCATCAGCCGGTCCGCATGGTCGAGGAGGAGCAGCTGGACCAGGGTGCCGCCCATCGACATCCCGACCACGTGAGCACGTGCGATCCGCAGCGCGTCGAGGACCGCGATCGGGTCGTCGGCCAGCGCCCGGATCGGGTAGGGACGCTCGTGGAAGGCATGGGTGGAGCGTCCGGTGTCACGGTGGTCGTAGCGGACGACGAAGTGGTCGCGGGACAGCAGCTCGA
Organism: Nonomuraea sp. NPDC004186; assembly: GCF_053603495.1. Classification (NCBI taxonomy): domain Bacteria; kingdom Bacillati; phylum Actinomycetota; class Actinomycetes; order Streptosporangiales; family Streptosporangiaceae; genus Nonomuraea; species Nonomuraea sp. NPDC004186. Next base: position 20,011 of record NZ_JBSGFQ010000077.1, read on the forward strand.
CCAACTCGTCGGGCCAGGTCAGCCCGCTCGCGTTGGCTCCCATCACCAGCAGCAGGGCGGGACGCTCCGGATCGCCGGTCGCCTCCACCCAGAGCCGGTAACCGTCCGCGACCTCGACGAAGACCTCAGCGTGGCGAAGTCCGCCGGTCCTCGGGTCGGTCGGTCGGGCCATGGCTCACTCCTCATGGGTGGGGTTCGAAGCGACCATATCACGAGACGAAACGTCTCGTCTTGTGTTGCTGAGGCACGCCGGGCCTCGGCTCAGTTGCCCCAGGTTCCCGCGGCATACCGCCCAGCGACCTGGCCCGTTCCCCGAGATAACCGCCCACGGCAGGGCGTCGCCGTCGGCCAGGAACACCGCCAGGGCCACCGCCATCAGCGGCAACGAGGTCCACGGCAGCGCGCCCCTGCTCGCCGACGGCACCGCGGCCCGCTTCGGACAGGCAGCCCAGCGGGATGACGGCCGCGGTCCATTTCGGACAAGCAGCCCAGCGGGATGACGACCACCGTGCCGTTCTCGACGGTCCAGGTCGCGCCGCCCCGGCCGTCGACCAGGACCACGCGGGCGCCGGGGAGCGTGAACATGCGCCACACCGCCCCTTCCGGACCCACCGCCCTCCACTCCGATGATCCCGGGAAACACCTGGGACCGGATGAGCGAGCTGAGGACCCTCATCCGCTCGGACGACCGGAGCTCCGCCACGGCCTTCCGAGCAGACCTTCACGTTCCGCAATGGCGGAAGCGGCAGAGGTTGAGGGCTCCACAGTGACAACGTTCACGACTTGGCCCGGTCGAACCCAACGCGGAAAGTGAGGGGGACATTCATCCCACAGTGGGGAAATCCATGGCTACTCCTCTCCAGATCCCCGTGCCGTCGGAGCGGACGTCCGCGACCCTCCGCCGTTACCTCGACCAGAGCGGGCCGATCTTACGCGTCGAGCTGCCGGGCCAGGTGCCCGCCTGGCTCGTGACCTCGTACGAACTGGTCAACGAGGTCCTGACGAACGACGACACGCTGTTCAGCAAGAACCCGGCGAACTTCACGGCGCTGAACGACGGCACCATCCCGGCCGACTGGCCGCTGCGCCAGCTCATCGAGGGAGAGCACCTGCTGACCCAGGACGGCGCGGACCACCGGAGACTGCGGGGACTCATCAACCGGGCCTTCACCCCCGCCCGCGTACAGGGACTGGCCCCGCGCATCCAGCGGATCACCGACGAACTGCTGGACCGGATGGCCGGCCAGAGCGGCGCGGTGGACCTCGTGCGCTTGTTCACCGAGCCGCTGCCGGTCATGGTGATCTGCGAGCTGTTCGGGGTGCCGCAGGGTGAGCAGCAGCAGATCCGCGACTGGAGCCACACTCTGCTGCAGCACACCACCTCGCCGGAGGAGATGCTCGCCGCCAACGCCGGGTTGCTGGGGTATCTGGCCGCCTTCATCGAGCGCAAGCGTGACGACTCGGGCGACGATCTCACCACGGGGTTGATACGTGCGCAGGAGGACGACGGCGACCGCCTGTCCGACAGCGAGATGATGTGGATCCTGTGGCTGGTGCTCATCGCCGGTCACGAGACCACGGTTCACCTGCTGGCCAACACGGTCGTCGCGCTGTGCTCGGACCCGGAGCAGTTGGTCTTCGCGCGTGCGAAGAACGCCTGGGAGCAGGTGGTGGAGGAGACGCTGCGCAGCAGGAACTCGGTGATCAGCGTCATGTTCCGGTATCCGCTGCGGGAGGTGCGGCTCGGCGGGGTGACAGTCGGGGCGGGCCAGCCCATCATGGTCGGCATCTCCAGCACCGGGACGGACAGGGCCAGATTCGGCGGGGAGGCGCCGCGGTTCGACGCGGTACGGGAGCCGGACGCGCACCTCGGATTCGGCCGTGGTCCGCACTTCTGCCTGGGGGCGCCGCTGGCCAGGCTCGAGGCACGTATCGCGCTGGCGTCGTTGTTCGGCCGGTTCCCCGATCTCCGGTTGGCGGTCGAGCCCGGCGAGATCCCGTACACCTCGTCACTCATCACCGAGGGTCCCACGACGCTGCCCGTGCTCCTCCGCTAAGGGCCCGGTCCGCCTCTTCGTGGGAGATGTCCGGCATGGCACCATCGACGTGGAATGGGGGTCCCTGTCCTCGCACCGCGGCCGGGGAACCGGGCGGCTTTGACTCAGATCATCGCGAGGCGGACGACGATGAGTTTCCGGCGCTGCCGAAGTCAGTACCGGCGACCCATCGACGACGTAGGGATGACCACATGACGCTCGATCTGTTCGCAGGCGTACCCGTCACCGACTATGCCGCGGCGCTGCCGTGGTACGAGCAGTTCTTCGGTGGGCCGCCGTCGTTCCTGCCGAACGACATCGAGGCGGTGTGGGAGGTGGCCGAACACCGGTACGTCTACATCGTGCAAGATCCACAACGGGCAGGGAACGCGCTGGTGCTGTCGTTCGTCGACGACCTCGACGGACGGGTCGCCGAGATCGCCCGGCGAGGCATCGAGCCCGCGAAGCGCGAGAGGTACGACGGTGGCGCGACCAAGGTGACCTACCGGGACACGGACGGCAATGAGATCAGCTTCGGCGGCGGCCCGAGCTGACGCCACCCTCTGAGGACATCGATGGCGGTCGCGCGGGTGCGAGCGACCCACGCGGCGCCGGCACTGGTCCCGGTAATGCCCGGGGCTCCCGTGTAGACGAACGCGGTCCCGTTGCGCCCCGCCGCGTCGATCGCGTCCTGCTTGACCGAGACCCCCCTGGATCGTGGACAGCGCCCGGAACAGCGTGGCCCGCACGTCGGCGACCAGCGGCTGCTCGCCCAGCAACTGGAAGACCGCCTGGAAGATCCACTCCTGCGTCGTCGCATGGACGTCGCCGAACTCCGAGACAGGAGTGGCGTCGACGCTCACCCGGATCCTGGCGATCATGGCGCGGTATTCGAACCTGACGCGCCCCTTGCGCGGTGCGGCTGACCGCGCAAGGGGCACATCGAGGAGGGCGACCGGACTACTGCACCTTGCAGTACCTGTTCTTGTGGCCGCGAAGGACCTTCCAGACGGTGTAGCCGCTGTTGGAGAACTTCTTGTTCCCCTTGGTCCGGCCATTGGTGTCCAGCGGTCTGCACCAGTACTGCCAGTGGTCGACGCGGTAATTGCGGCTCACCACCGCCGCAGTGATCTTCTTGCCCTTCTTGCAGTGGTTGTTGAAATAGATCTTGGTGGTGGCGTTGCCCTTCTCCCAGCTGAAGTTCACCTTCCTCTTGCCACCCAGGCCCTTGCCGCACCTGATGCTGGCCTCCGCCAGGATCATCGCGGTGTTGTCGGCCGTAGCGGCGGAGGCGGACCGCGCCGCGGCGGTGGCAGGCGCGGGAGCGGCCTGGGCCGCCGGACCGGCCAGCATGGTCGCTCCGAAAACGGCAGCGACGGTAGTGCCAATGAGCTGGAACGTGCGCATGGATTTCCTCCTTGCTGTCTGAGGGCTGATACGGGGTTTCCGGGCCGGCGTGCGAAAGCCGGCAGTTGCGCGGAGGCCGTTCACCCCTTCATGGGCGACCTGCAGGCGCAGCCGCGCGCCCCAACCACGTACGGGGAGCTGCGCAACCCACGTCATCGTCGCGTCGGGCGACGCGGTTGACGGGGGCGTCGTTGAACACAGCGCCGATCGTGGTGATCCCGCCTCCGCTGATCACGTCGGCGTGGGGCAGAGCCGGTCCATCGGCCTCGCCGGGACCCGCGCGCCACGCGGAGCGCCCACGTGGCTCAGTCGCAGGCCTTGGCTGTGGTGCCGCTGCCCTTGTTGGCGCGGCCCACCCCGGCCGTCACCGTGCCCGTGGCCTTGGCGCAGATGCCGCTGGGGGCGTAGATCATGTTGCCCCAGTGGTGCCCGCCGTTCCCGGGCCGGTAGGTGAAGGATCTGCTCTTGGTGCCGGTGTAGACCGTGATGGTGCCGGAAGCGCCCGCGGCGACCGACACCTCGCCCCAGTTGGTGCCGCACTGGCGGGAGTAGAACAGCCGGATCGTGCCCAGGCGGTCTCCGACCTCGTTCCTGAGCGAGGCCTTCTTCCCGGTGTTGACCCTGGAGCGGGCGCACCCGCTGCTGTACGGATCCTTTCCGTCGTACGGGTGAGCGCTCGCCGACCCTGCGGTCCTCGCGGCAGGGAGGGAGGCGGCTTGGGCCGCACCGTTCGTCAGACCGGTGGTCAGGAGACCACTGGCCAGCGCGGCGCTCGTGCCGAAGACGGCCATCGTCTTGGTGATCGACGTCATGGTGCCGTGACTCATAAAGCGACGGCGGGCCTGCTTGTCAGACTGCATCGCCCGGCCCGTTGTTCCGCCGTTTGGGCGTCTGGCCTTTCGAGATCCACCCTTGCAACAGTGCGGCTCGCCGGTCTGTGTCGAAGTGCACACTGGCGCAACTTCTTTTGGACAGGCCGAAAACGGGCTGATGGCCGGCGCTGGGGACGTCGGTACGCATCCATGGGGCGACCTTGCCGCAGCCGGAGTTCTCGGCCCTGCCAGTCCATGGCCCCCGATAGCGCGGGTCGGCGCGCGGACGGAGCAGGCCGACTGAGAAATGATCCGAACATCGGTGGTGAGACGGCTGTCGTAGAAGCCGGTGCCGAGGCGCGGCCTTCCACACCATGATCACCGGCTCGATCGGCGCCCACCGCTCGTCGGATCAGTCGCTCGGGTACGGTTTGCGCCGGCCCACTCGGCCCTCTCACACACGTGCGCCTACCGCCAGGTGGTAATGACGGTCTGTGGTCGCCGGCGAAGACGGCCGGCCGGATGCCGTCCTCCGGGAGACCAGGAGGTCCAGCGCATCCAGTTCCCCTGCCGTGGACGAATGGCGCAGACGCGATGCCGGCGGGTGCGGCACGAACCCGTCGCCGCGCTGGGGCCGACGACCGTCCCGACGAGGTCGGTCAGCTCGTCGGCGGAAATCTGGACCCGGGGGGCCGCTGAGCTCCGAGGTCGGGGAACGCAGGACAGCCATCAGCGGTTGTTCCTCGCCCCGAGGTTGTAGATCACACTGGCAGGTCCAGGGATCCGCATAATGTGTGCGATGAAGATCGTACGGGGTCTCGTCGCCGTGACGGCCTGCTTGGGCCTGCTGGCCGCATGTTCGGCCGGAAGGCCGCGGGTGCCTTCCTCCGCCGACGCGCCGGTGAGGTCCGTACCCGGAACCACCATGGCAAGCGCGGGGGCCGGCCCCACACCAACCGAGACGGTCACGCCCTCGACGCGGTGGAGGAGCATCCCTGGCGCCGGGTTGAAGGGGGCATCGGCACTGGTCGACGTGCTCGCCAAGGGGCCGGAAGACGCCTGGGCGGCCGGCTTCGAAGCGGGTGCCGAGGACGAGGATGGAGTGCCTGTCCTGGTTCACTGGAACGGCTCGGTCTGGACCAGGATCCCGGTTGAGGACAGCGAACTTCGCGTGCGGGCGTTCGACGTGGCAGGACCGGACGACATCTGGCTCGTGGGCAGTTCGCCCTCAGGCGGGGGCGTCTCCCATTGGGACGGTCGCGTCTGGGCCACACCGCGCCCCTTTGGAGTGACCGATGGCTACCGACCGTACGACGTGGCCACCGGGAAGGGGCGTGCGGTCATCGTCGGTTCGGGCCCTGACGGAGCCTTCGCCATCCAATGGGACGGTAAGAGGTTCCGGCGGATGCGGTCGGGGACGGACGGTGTGTTCGAGGCGGTCGCGCTGAAGGACGGCCATGTCTGGGCGGTCGGCCGGCGGGCTCGGGAGGATTGCCAGGGCACCAGGCCGACGGTCGCCCACATGTCTCCGGACGGAAGGTGGAGCTACAACCAGGACATGTCCGTTCCTGAGGTCCCCGGAGGTCGCCTGGAGAGCGTGCTGGCGATCACGCCGACGGACGTCTGGGCCGTCGGCGCGATCGGGGGCTACGACCCGGAGATGTATCCCCCAGCGAACTGCCGCCCGACCTCAGATGGCGAGGAGGGGGCGGAGACCCCGGGATCCCTCCCCACGCCGCTCGTCATGCACTGGAACGGGTCGGCCTGGCAGCGGGTGGAACTGCCACCGTTGAAGGGTGCTCTGCACGGCCTGACCGCCTTCGGCAAGAACAACCTGTGGGCGAGCGGTACCGACCCCCGTCAGCCAGGTGTCGCGCTCCTCCTCCACTACGACGGCACGTCGTGGACGAGCGAGGGCATCAGCGCCGGTGGCAGCGGTCACGCCGCCATCGCGGCCATCCCCGGCACCTCCGACATGTGGGCCGTGGGCTCCGTCGGCGAGGACACCGACCACGAGCATGCTTTCGTCGCAAGGCGGCATTGATCGATGCCTTCCAACGGTAGGTGACCTCAGCTTCCTCGTGTCTCGCCGACTGGTGCCGCATTCCTCAAAGGGTGTACATGCGGTGGAGGGCGGGCCCTTCGGCATTTGGGGCTGATGTCGTCACGGCATGGTGTGGTCTGAAACCTGCCGGTATCCGCTCCCCCATCGCTGCTTGGCTGGTTCCCAACCCCACGGTCCCAACCCGAACGGAACCATGTCCACGATCACCCAAGCCCGGCCACGCCCACCGCTCATCAGCTGGCTGGCGGTCACCTCGCTCACGCTGGGCATCTTCGCCATCGTCACCAGCGAGATCCTGCCCATCGGCCTGCTGACCGACATCGGCGCCGATTTCGGCATCTCCGATGGCACCACCGGGCTGACCATGACCCTGCCCGGCATCGTCGCCGCCATCGCCGCACCCGCCGTCACGCTCGCCACCGCCCGCCTGGACCGCCGGGTGATGCTGTGCGCGCTCATGGCGGTGCTCGCGGTCGCCGACGTCCTGGCGGCGGTGGCGACCTCGTACTGGATCATGCTGGTCTCCAGGGTGCTGGTCGGCCTCACCATCGGCGGCTTCTGGTCGATCGGGGCCGGGCTGTCCGCCCGCCTCGTGCCGCCGCGCTCGGTCGGCACCGCCACCGCGCTGATCTTCTCCGCCGTCCCCCTGGGCTCGGTGCTCGGCGTGCCGGCCGGCACCTTCATCGGCCACCTCGCCGGCTGGCGAACCGCCTTCCTCGTCCTGGCCGCGCTGTCGGTCGTCGTACTGATCGCCCTGCTGATGCTGCTGCCGCCGCTCCCCGCCCACGAGGTCACCAGCGGCCGCGTCCTGCTCGGCCTCCTGCGCGAACGGGGTACCAGGATCGCCCTGCTGGCCACGTTCCTCATCGTCCTGGCGCACTTCGGCACCTACACCTACGTCACCCCCTTCCTCCAGAACGTCACCCACCTCGACCCGGCCGCCATCAGCGCCACCCTCCTGGCGTACGGCATCGCCGGGACGGCCGGGAACTTCCTGGCGAGCAGGGCGGTCGCGACCGCCCCACGAGCGGCCTTCCTGGCCTGCGGCGGCCTGATCGCCCTGGCCACGCTGCTGCTGCCCGTGGCCGGCACCTCCACCGCCGGGGCCGTCGTGCTGGTGGTCCTGTGGGGGCTGGCCTACGGGGGCGTCCCGGTCTGCTCCCAGGCCTGGTTCATGAACGCCGCGCCGGGGACGCCGGAGGCCGCCACGGTCGTCTTCACCTCCTCCTTCCAGGCGACGTTCGCGCTCGGGGCGCTGGCCGGCGGTCAGGTCGTGGACGCCTTCTCGGTCTCGACGGCGATGATCTGCGGCGGTCTGACCGCCCTCCTCATGGCGGCAGCTTCGTGGTCGCTCACCACCGACAGAAACACAAACCCGCGGTGTTGACGGCGGTAGGTATTTTCCTCTTGGGCTTGGCCATCGCGCTCCTGTTCCTTGCCTCGCAACTTCCCGGCACCATCGGGGCAGTCGTCGGAACCGCACAGGTCCTGACGGCCGCCGCCAGCGTGATTACGTTGAGCGACGGACTGCTGCGGTGGGTGCCGTCCCTGTCGCGCCGTAAGCGTGGCGCGGTCGCGTCCGCACCCACGTCCGCCGACGTGGCCGTCGCGAAAGACATCCTCACCGGCCTGGTGACCGAGAAGTGGCGCGAGGAGACCGCCCTGCGCTCGCTGGGCGGCCCGGGCGCCGGGAAGACCACTCTGGCCGTGCAGCTCGAGTTCGAACTGCTGAACACGCGGCGGCCGAAGGAGCCCGTCCCGGTGCTGGTATCGGCCGCACGCTGGGACGACCGCGTACATCCCCGGCTACAGGACTGGCTGGCCGACAGCCTGGCGACGGACTACCCCCCGCTGTGCGCGGCGAGCCTCGGCCCGGACGTCCCTGAGACGCTCGTGGCGCGGCGAGGTGCTGCCCGTCATCCACGGGCTGGACGAGCTGCCCGGCACCGCCCGAGCGGACATGTTGACCGAGCTGAACCGGTCGATGTGCGAGGCCGACCAGCTCATCCCCGCTCTGGTGAGCACGCGCGGGCCCGCCGGCAACCCGCCCCAGCCCTTCCGGCCGCAGCACACCTGGACCCCGGAGCAGGTCGGCCGCTGGCTCACGTACCTGTCCCGCCAGCTCGCGCACAGCGAGGAGGACCCGCGCGACGTGGCGTGGTGGCATCTGGCCCGTCACATGCCCAGCCTCCCGATCCGGGCCGCGATCCCGTTGAGATCCCCATGGACCAGCTGGGCAAGGCGGCCGAAGCGCGCCTCGGCGATGCCCGGTTCGTCCTCGACGAGCCGGGAAGGCGCGGGTGGAATCTCGACAAGGTCGGCATGTTCGGCCACTCCTTTGGCGGCTTCACCGCCGTTGAGGCCATGCTGGACGATCAGCGGATCGACGCGGGTCTGAACATGGACGGCCATCTCTTCACCGACCTCGGGGAAGTCGCGGAACGCGGCCTTGACCACCCGGTCTTCCTGTGCGGCGGCGCCGGCAACGGTTCCCGGATGGCCGGCCCGATATCCTGCGCGAAGTATGGACTGGAGGTTCCGGTCGGCGGCGGAGGCCCAACACTAATGATCATCGGAGTCACCCGGGAGCCCGCAGCATGACCGGCACCACGGAGGCCCTTGGCGGGTCGGCTGCAGCCGACAATGCAGCACGAAGTGTCACGCGCCCGTTCTACGTATACGCCGTGCTCGCCAACACGCTGTTCCAGCGCGGCGTATTCGTCCTCTTCCTTCAGCAGCGAGGCTTCTCCGCCGAGCAAGTGGCTTTATTGCAGACACTGCTCTACCTGGTCAGCGGACTTGCGGAGTTGCCGACGGGGGTCATCGCCGACCGAATCGGCAGGCGTGCCAGCATCGTGATCGGCCAGCTGCTGATAGCCGGATGTCTGCTCGGCCAGGGGACGTTCTCCGACTACTGGGTGTTCCTGGCGCTGTTCATCGGGCAGGGCGTGGGCATGGCATGTGTGTCCGGCTCGGACACCGCCCTGCTGTACGACCTGCTCGTGCGTCGTGGTGCAACGGCCAGCTACGTCAAGATCAAGTCCCGGTTCACCATGCTCGGGACGGTCACCTCGGGAGCCGCCATCGTCCTCGGCGGCCAACTTCAGCAGATCTCCTGGGGAGTCGTCTATGTCGGTTCGGCGGCGTGCCTCACCTTAGCCGTGGTGGTGCTGATGTCACGGGTACCCGAGATCCGCGGCGCGGACGCGGTGGACGAGCAGGACGGAGCCGAGGAGGAGCACGGCGACGCCACAGCATGGCGGGCGATGCTTCGGGTCGCCACGCCGGCGCTCGTGACGCTTATCGTGGTGTCCGGATTGATGCATGCGACTTTGACGCCGTACATCATCTTTGCGCAGAAGACCCTCTCCGATCAGGGAGCGGGCACCGCATTGGTCAGCGTGGTCATATCGGCGGGATTCTTCGCCGGCGGGCTCACTCCGCTGCTGTCGGACCGCGCGGACCGGCGCATCGGGTACCGGGTCATAGTCCCGGTGTCCCTCCTGACGCTCGCCGCGGCACTCGGTCTGAGCGGCCTCGGCCTTGTCTGGGTCACCATCGCCGCGTTCCTGGCCCTGGTCGGGATTCCCGAGATCACCGCCGTGATCGTGGACAACGTGTTCAACGAGTCCGTGCCGTCGCGCCACCGGGCGAGCCTGCTGTCGATGATCGCATTCGTGGAGTCGGCGCTCATCGGCATCGGCTATCTCGTCCTCGGCGCGCTCATGGACGGGCTGGGCTCCAGTGTGGGCATGGCCACCTACGCCGCGGTCCCCTTGCTGGCATGTCTCCTGTGGCTCCCGGTGCTCTTCCGAGGGGCACGGGTGACCACCGAGACTGCCACTGGAAGTGATCTTCAGTGAGAAACCTCGCTGAGAAGCGAATAGAAGCCATGGTCGCCGAAGCCGGATATCGGAATGACGAACCAATCGTGGTCGGGCTCCAGCGACGCGACAATGCGCCGGCTTTTCACGCGCAGGGGCTGACTGCCAGGCGCGAGACGCTGATCGGCACCACACCGATCTACGCCGCCTCCCTTTCCAAGCAAATCACCGCCGCATGCGTGGCGTTGCTCGTCCAAGAAGGTGCGCTGGACCTCGAGTCCGCTTTATCGCGCTGGCTTCCCCAGCTGCCTTCATGGGCCGATGACATCCGGCTCCGGCAGCTTCTCCATCACACTGCGGCTCTGCCCGACGATCGTGACATCGACGCCATTCTGGCCGGCGATGCCGACCGGACCAGCGAAGGCGTCATCCAGGCCCTCACCCGATCTCCCGCCCTCCCTGGCAGGCCGGGCGGCAATTATGCCTATTCGAACGCGGGATATGTCTGCCTCGCCGCTGCGGCGGCACGAGCTGCCGGTCAGCCGATTCCGGATTTCGCGCGGGACCGGCTTTTCGCCCCGCTGTCGATGAGCGACACGCTTTTCTGGGCCGGACCCGCTCCCGCGCCTCCCGGTGCGGCACCGCTGTCCCCTGAACACCCGGCGCCGCTGTCACTGGGTGACGGCGGCGTGTGGACCACCGCCGGTGACCTGCTGCGGTGGAGCCAGGCGCTCAATGCCGATGAGCTCGGCCTCTCCGCCCTCATGCACATCCCAGGCCGCCTCGATGACGGGACACCGATCGACTACGCCTGGGGCATCGGCGTCCGCTCGCACGCCGGGCACCGCGTCTACCGGCATGGGGGCGGCTGGACGGGGCTGCGGGCCATGCAGGCCCGGCTGCCCGACCTGGGCTGGAGCATCGTGTTCCTCGCGATCGCCGACGACACCGAACGTCGGACGGTGCTGCTCAATCTGCTTCTCGACGCGGTGGTGGCAGCAGGCGAATAGCCAGATCCGGTTGTCCATCAGGGGTTTTTTCGGAGGACTTCCGCCTGGCATGCTGCCGTTCATGAACGAGGTCCGGATTCGGCCCGCATGCGATGACGATCTTGAAGGCGTCCTGGCGCTGGCTCCCCGGCTCGCCGAGGGTGTGGCGGCGTGGCGTGACTCCGAGGGTGCCGCCCGGGCGGCGCGGGAGTGGCTCGCCGGGTCCCTCGCCGCGGCCGAGGCGCAGCGGGCAGCGGTGTTCGTCGCCGTGTACGGTGGGGACTCACAGGTCGTCGGCGTGGTGTCCGTCCAGCGCCAGCGGCACTTCACCGGTGCGATGGACGCCTACGTCGGCGAGTTGGCCGTCCATCCGCGAGCCGTACGTACGGGAGTGGGCCGGCGGTTGATGGCCGCCGCCGAGGACTGGGCCCGGCAGCAGGGCCTGCGTCACCTGACCCTGGAGACGGGGGCGGCGAACACGACCGCCCGGCGGTTCTACGCCGCTCTGGGGTATCTCGAAGAAGGGGTGCGGCTGACCCGCTCTCTGGAGCCCGCAACCTCTCTATGAGAAGTTGTCCATTTGGCGGAGGGCCGTTCGTGGTGATGGTGTACGGCGAGCCTGCCGTACGCCGAACTCACCCATGAAGGGGACACCGTGAAGTACATGATGCTGATCAACGCCGCCACCACCGACCAGGACGAGCAGTGCACCTTCGAGGACTGGATGGCCTACGACAAGGCCGTACGGGAGGCGGGGATCTGGGTGTCCGGCGAGTCGCTGGCCGATCTGGTGACCGCCACGACCGTGCGCGTGGACAGGGACGGGGTGCGGACCGTGATCGACGGGCCGTATGCCGAGACGCGAGAGGTTCTGGGCGGTTTCTATGTGATCGACGTACCGGACCTCGACGTGGCGCTCGACTGGGCCGCCCGCTGCCCGGGCGCGCGTGGCGGCGGGTCGGTGGTCGTGCGCCCGGTCGCCGACTTCAATGAATGAGGTCGAGGCGGTCTTCCGGGAGGAGCGCGGCAGGCTGCTGGCCGCGCTCGTGCGCCGCTTCGGTGACCTCGACCTCGCCGAGGAGGTGACCTCGGACGCCATCGAGGCGGCGTTGAAGCACTGGCCGGTCGAGGGTGTGCCGCCCAAGCCGGGCGCGTGGCTGATGACGACGGCGCGGCGCAAGGCGGTCGACCGGCTCAGGCGCGACCAGGCCTTCGCCGCGCGGCTGGCCATCCTGCAGGTGGAGGCGGAGCGGGCGGCGCACGCCCCTCCGGCCGACGCGGACGGCGGCGAGCTGCCGGACGAGCGGCTGCAGCTGTTCTTCACCTGCGCCCACCCCGCGCTGCCCGCCGAGGACCGCGGGGCGCTGACGTTGCGCTGCCTGGCGGGGCTGACCACGCCGGAGGTGGCGCGAGCGTACCTGGTGCCGGTGCAGACGATGGCCAAGCGGATCGTCCGGGCGAAGAAGAAGATCCGCGAGGCCCGCATCCCGTTCCGCGTGCCCGGCGCGGACGAGCTGCCGGAGCGGCTGCCCGGGGTGCTGCAGGTGATCTACTCGATCTTCACCGAGGGGTACGCCGCCAGCTCCGGCCCCGACCTGCAGCGCCTGGACCTGGCCGAGGAGGCGATCCGGCTGGCGCGCATCCTGCGCCGGCTGCTGCCCTCCGAGCGGGAGGTCGCCGGGCTGCTGGCGTTGACGCTGCTGGTCCACGCGCGCCGCGAGGCCCGTACCGGTCCCGACGGTGAGCCGGTGCTGCTGGACGAGCAGGACCGCGGCCGCTGGGACCGGGACCTGATCGAGGAGGGCTCGGCGCTGGTCGTGACCGCGCTGAGCGGCGGCCCGCCCGGTGTGTACGGCGTACAGGCCGCGATCGCCGCCCTCCACGACGAGGCGGCGGACCTGGCCACGACCGACTGGCCGCAGGTCGTGGCCCTGTACGACGTGCTGCTCGCGCTCGACCCGTCCCCGGTGGTCGCGTTGAACCGGGCGGCGGCCGTGGCCATGCGCGACGGCCCGGAGGCGGGCCTGGCACTGCTGGACGAGCTGGCCTGCGAGCCGCGGCTGCGCGGCTATCACCCGTACCTGGTGGCGCGCGCCGACCTGCTGCACCGGCTCGGCCGCCGTCCCGAGGCCGCCGCGGCCTATCGCGCGGCCCTGGAAGCGGCCGGGAGCGAGCCGGAGCGCGTCCACCTGCGGCGCCGCCTGGCCGCCGTCGAGGAGTCCTGAGGAATTTCGCGGGCGGCTGTCCATCCGGCCGCATCCCGTTCGTGGTCATGCCGTACGGCGAAGCGATGACCACCAACCGCGAAAGGATCCACGATGAGCACCGTTACCGAGCCCACGACCTCCCCTGCGACCGGGGCCGCGCTGCTGCTGGGCTGCGGCGCGGTCGCCGGGGTCCTGTTCCCTGTCGTGTCGTTCACGCAGGCGTTCACCCGGACCGGATTCGACCTGCGGCGGCACGCGCTGAGCGCTCTCACGCTCGGCGACCTGGGCTGGCTGCAGACCGCGAATTTCGTGCTCACGGGCCTGCTGGCGTGCGCCTTCGCGCTCGGCGTACGGCGGGCCGCCCGTCCCGGTGTGGCGGGAGCGGCCGCTTCGCTCATCGGGCCGATCCTGATCGGCGCGTACGGCGTGGCGATGGTCGGCGGCGGAGTCTTCGCGCCCGATCCCGCACTGGGCTGGCCGGCCGGTGCCCCCGCCGGGCTGCCGGAGCGCCTCAGCACCGGCAGTATGTTGCACACGGTCTTCGGGGCGACGGCGTTCCTGTCGCTGATCGTGGCCGGGCTCGTCTTCGCGCGGCGGTTCGCGAGCCGTGGCTGGATGGCCTACAGCGTCGTCAGCAGCCTGGCCACGTTCGTCCTCACGGTGCCGCCGTGGGGCGAGGACAGTGCCAGCCTGCGCTTCGCCGCCGGCGCCATACTCATCTCCGCCTGGCTTGCCGCCTTGTCCATTCGGCTCGGGAAACGCTGATCGGCGAAATTCGACATGTGGCAGGACGACATGACCCACCTGGACGGCGGCGGAACGGCTGAGCCTCGCCGTCTTGCTGGGCTGCCTCGCTGTGCGCCCATCTGGCCTCTCGACCCGCACCACCCTGTGCGTGGCGTTCAGGGGCATTCCGGGATTCGTCCGTGGAGTCACGTCTGTGGCCGTCCGGCGACGTCGATGTGTCTCGTCGTGGCGGTCACCAGTCAGGGGGCAGGTAGTAGTCAGTGGTCGAGCCCGGGCCTTCGGCTGTTTGGCGGGCGCATAGTCCGGCGAGTGGATGGCCTTCCGGCAGCACGGCGAGAAGGCTCGTGAAGGCGACCTGTGCGGTGTCGGTGTCTCCGGAGAGAGCGGTCCACAGGGCGAGCTGGTAGGCGGCGCAGTGGGTGAGTTCGTGGTTCTGTCCCAGGACGCGAGCGCAGTCGTCGCGGGCGGCGGTGGCCGTGGTCAGGGCCTCTTCAGTACGGTCGGCGTGTCCCAGCATGGCGGCGAGCTGGATGATGCGCGTCAGGGTGCGCGCGTGGTCGGCACCGTAGAGGACCACGCAGCCCTCGATGACTTCTCTCTGCAGGCGAAGACCGGTCTCTCGGTCACCGTTTCGAGTCGCCCAGTCGGCCAGGTTCCAGCGGGCGTCGTTGGTGAGGGCGTGATGGTCACCGAGTAGACGGGTGGCATCGTCGTTGAGTTCGCGCCAGGCGCGCTCGGCGGCCTGCGGCCCGTCGGCTTCCGCCCAGCAGGCCACTTCGAATCGCAGACCCAGCACCTGACGGTGCTCCGGCCCCCAGAGGGTCTGTCCGGTATCCAGGAGCTCCCTGGCCATCGCGAGGGCGTCGGCGGCCGATCCGGTGTGGCCGGTCCAGCGAATCAGGTTCCGTCTGGCTTGGATCGTGGCCGGGTGGATCCTTCCGTGGAGTTCCAGGAAGCCCTCGTATGCTTCGGTGGAGAGGGAGACCGCCCGGTCGAGGTCCCCGGACTGCCCCGTCCACCAGGCCAGCTGAAGGGTGAGTTCGAAGAGGTCGTCCGGAGCGGTGTCAGGCGGCGCGGACCGCAGCGCCGATCTGAGGACGTCGACGGCCTCGGCATGCCGGTTGGCGTCACCGGACATCTCCGCCAGGCCGATCGCGCCCACGAGGGCACCGCCGTCGACCGCCTTGCGGAAGGCGGATGTCGCGGCGTCCCATTGGGTCCGTTGCTGGGCGGCCCGGCCTAGGTCGACGCAGGTCGCCGGGTCGGCGTGAACGATGAGCGTGTCCCAGACCGGTTGGGCGATCCCGCTGGTCCCGCGTTCGGAGTCGATCGCTTCGGGCAGGTAGTCGAAAACCCGGTAGCCGGTGCCGTCGTGGTTGGGGACCAGGAGGCTGCTGGTGGCGAAGATCGGTTTCGTTGCCCAGGCCAGAGCGGATTCCCAAGGCTCGGGACGGGCGCGGGCGCCCCCGAGGTCGAGCAGGTGGTGTTCGTGGAGGTCACGCAGGGCCGGAGCCGGGAGGTGAGTGGTCCAGCCCGCGCAGAAGGCGTCGGCAGCGGCGGCCACCAGCGCCGCGCCTCGGGAGTGGTTCCCTTCGGGAGAACGGGCGTCCTTCCAGGTCGCGAGGAGCCGCGGTCCGGCTGCCAGGAACTCGGCGATTCCGTACGTGCTGGATGACTCGATCGCTTGGGCGATGCGCTCGTCCTCTGTGTGCTCGGACGCCCGGCGCAGCTCTGCGGCGCTCCACCGGCGGTCGAGCCGTATCTCATGGGCGAGGCCGAACACCGCCGCCTCCGGAACGGGGGACGCCTCGATCCCCCGGAAGCGGGCCCTCTCATGGGTGCGGATCGTGGCCACCACCAGCACCCCCGGCTTCCCGACGATCACGTTCCTGATCTGGTTCGGGAGGGCGCTTCCCGAGGTCAGGTAGCGTTCGAGATCGTCCAGCCAGATCACCGACGGCCGCACGGGCTCGGCCGTCTCGAAGGCGGCCGCCAGGCTTTCCCCGCTCTCCGGATCCGGGATGAGCAGGCGGTGACGCGGGCATTTCTCACGCAGCGCCTCGAACGCCGCACGTGACTTCCCCGCGGTCGAGTCCCCGACCAGCAGGACGAAACGGTGTGAGGCCAGGGCCGACTCGATCTCGCCGCTTCTGTCCCTGGGGATGAACGCGGGGAACGCATCACCGCCCGCACTATGGACGCGCACGACTGACAGATCATCGATATCGCGGATGCGGGGAACTCTGCCGCGCCGAGCCACCACCAGCCCGCGCTCGCGCGCCGTCGGCGCCTCCACCAGCCGGTTGCCCCGCCCGGACACCACGCCGGCTGCGGCCCCCATCACAGCGACCAAGACCGCGCCCACCCCGGCGGGAAGCTCCGACTCGGCGAACGCCGCCACCGACGTCGCCACCGCCGCGCCGACGATCAGCCACCAACCCTTGACGCGCCCTCTCCACATCACCATGACATGAGACCAAGCCGCGTCGCCTCCGCGATAGGGCCAATCCACACCACTCGACGGGACGTAACCCGGGTAGGGCAGGGGCGTGTACGAATGGCCACATCGACTCACAGATGCAGCCCTTACGATTCGCCACGGCATGCTTGGCCGCCGTAGATTGCCGAGGGGCGATCGACGATCGTGCTTCGTTCCTCAGCACGGCTCACTGAATGTTTTCCATCCTCCAGGACGCGTGCCCTGATCACATCATGATCGCGATGGCGGCGTTCGGCTGGTGGCTCTAAGAAGCTCCTGGTAAACGGGTTGATCACCACAATCCTCACCGTCACAACCAGGAGCTTCAGGTGCTGTTCGATCGTGCCCCAACCGCTCCCATGTCAAGCTCCGCGCTGCAGCCCTTCCAAGCCCGGCCACCTGTGCAAGACCATCGCCGTCCTTCAGAACCACTGGATCGCACAGGCAGCCTGAGGACGAAAGGAACCGATGATCGTGCAGGTGAAGATCATCATTCACCGAGTGCGGCTGGGAGCCTCGGAGCTCCGGGTGATCCGCCCGGCCAAACCTTTGGGCAATGGGGCACTCTACGACACCGGTAGTCAGTATCACATGTATGTGGACCGGACGGATGGCCGACGGATCGGCGCGTTGTGGCTGCTCGCGGCCCGATCGCCACGCTCTCTGGTCTACTTGCCGATGCGCGCCACTCCGGCCGCCCCTGGGATCAACCCCGACTGGGATATGGAGGAGAGGTGCCCGGACCGGCCGCTTGATCTCGTGCTGGTCCACCACTCGCTGCAGTTCCCGCCCTCCCGCTGGAAGCAGGTACGAAAGCGGATCACCGCCCGAAACCTTCCGGGCGAGATCCGGACGGCAAGTGTGCCGGACACCGACCTGCCCGCCGACGAGGAGATCGACTACCGGGCCCTGAACTACCAGGAGAACAAGGACGCACTCCACCAGCGCGTGCACGCCGAGACGCTGTTTCTGACCGGCAGCACCGCGGCGTTTCGGCAGCCGGCCCGCCACTTTTTCGCCGTGGCGAAGGAAGGGCCGCCCGCCGCCGCGACCTCGCTGTACATCTCGGGCGCCTGCAACTATCACGTCTGCCGGCTGTTCTACTGGCCGAATCTGGATCCAGGCGGCGGGCAGGACATCCACCTGGAGTACGCCCCGCGATGGACGGTCTGACAAACCCATGACCTGCGAATTCAGGTTGGACAACCCTCACTGGTCTGATGCTCCAGGACGCGAAGCAGCCCGTCCAGGTCCCGCACTTTCACCCTCACCCTGGCCTGTTGCCCCCTTCTCCACGCCGCCGACGCCACGTTGCGGTTCCCGGGAGTGCCAGGGTTACGCCGACTTTCTCCCGTCCCCCTCGGTGAACATCACCTTCAACCGGATCAGCCGCAAGTCTGGCGCCATTGTCTGGCAGTTCCCCTCACTGGTGACCGATATGACCAAGCTGGGCATTGGGTCCTGGGAGATCTTCCTGGCCTGGTGGGCGCAGTTCGTCCCCGATGGCCGCACCGTAGTGTCGCTCCGCCTGCGCGGCAGCGGCCTGACCAGGTCGGTGGCTGCGATCTTGCAGCCGGCCGGCCTGCGCGAACCCGCCGCCCACATGGCCGCCAGCATCCACCAGCGACCCCGGCCGATCCCCACCGCCAGCCGTTCCAGACGAGGAATCGCCCTGTATGGGTGTTTGATGGAGAAGAACGACGCGCCAGCCGCCGGGGACCGACGACAGACCAACTCGCTGTCGGCCGTCACGGTCTCTTTGCCCCCTCCTTCGTGATGACGTTCGCTATCGGCGCACGCGACGGCGGCCAGGTCATCGACTCCTTCTGCGTTTCTGCGGTGATGCCTGCGGCGGGCCCGCCTTCCTTATCAAGGCACCCTTGTAGTCCCTCACCAGGTCCAACTACTCACGCGCCGTACTCGGAAGAATGTGTGCCTCAACAAAGACTTGGGCGGCCCATCGGGATGTGTCTTCCGTCGAAACGGCGGTGCCGCCGCCCTTCACTGTCATCGGGCGAGCGCCACATGGTCTGTCGCCGCCCCTCCCGGACCGGGGTCTTCCAGAGGTGGTTACTCAGTGGGGACAGCCCGGCCATGCTCCAGATAAACCGTCTCTCCCCGCTCACGGGCAGTGGCGGCAGCATTGATGCGGCGGGCAAGACGCTCGATCAGGAGGCCGTCCGACTCATCAACGCGGTGGAACTCGTACGCGCTCAGCTCGTTGTCGGCGAACCTGATCTGTTTGATCACGTCGCCGTCGAGGGTGCCGCCGTCGAACACGAACAGGACCTTGTCCCCCTCCTGGGGATGAGGAGCCCAGTCGACCACGAGGAGACGGCCGATGGCCGGCTGAATGCCCAGCTCCTCGCGAACCTCACGAACGCACGCCTGATGCGGCGTCTCTCCCGGCTCAACATATCCGCCGGGGATGTCCATGTAGGACTTGTACGTTGGCCGGACAAGCAGAACGTGGCCGGCCTCGTCGAAGAACAGCGCACCTGCGGCGGCGCGCGCCTGGGCGAACGGCACGGTCTCCTGATCGCTCACGACCTCGACTTTACGCGACCGCAGCCGCCCTCATACGATGTGCAGCCGTCGGGCAAGAGCAGCAAGTTGGAAGCTGGGCTTGCCCTTCTGGCGTCTGATCCACGACATCGTGAGCTGGCGACTGAGGTAGTGATGACGCACCTGCTCGGGCGCGATCATCTCAGCCTCCAGCAACGCCGCCATGGCGGCGTCGGTACGGTTCCACAGGCTCAGCGCGTGGGCGACGGCAAGCCCGTGGCGGGCTCGGCGCTCAATCGGCAGCCCCCTGGTGTCCAGCCGCGGCCCGAGCTCCACGGCGACCTGAATGTCTCCCAACTCGATCGCCGTCGCCACCTCGTGGATACGGACGTTCGTCGGCCCGAACGCGGTCCAAACGTGGTTGGCGTCCCTGCCAAGCCGCGCAGCCGAACACCGGGCCTCTGCTAGGAAGGACCGCGTCGTATTCCGATCGTCGTCCCGTGCCGCGGCCATGGAGCCGGCGAGATACAGGGTGCCGTACACCGACAGCAGCTCAGGCGTGGCGTGCGGAAGATCAGAAGACAGAAGCTCGGCGGCGTCCTCGGTGAGTTGCTTGGCCGCCTCGTAGCGGCCGTTGGACAGCAAGGCGTGCGTCACAGAACGAAGCAACGAAGCTGTGACGAGCTGATCGCCGGACTCCCGGGCAAAGGTCAGTCCTCGCTCAGCGGCGATCCACGCCAGATCAGCCTCGCCTACCTTGGTCAGAATGCTGGCGGCAGCGTGATAAACCTGCCCGAGCACGCCCAGCGATGCCATGCGGGTGTCACCCCCGACGGCACGCACAGCGTGATGCGCTTCGCCCAGGAGTCCCGGAAGCGTCCGTATGACGTAGCTGTACCTGGCTCCCTGGTACGCCCGCCATACCTCACCGAGCATCCGCTCCAGCTCGGCCGGACACGGCGGTTCTACGGCCTGGATCAGCTCGGCCATCGGCGAAAGCTGCCGATAGTCGGTGATCGCCGCGCGCAATGCGGGGATGGTCTGATCACCGCTCTCATCAGTCCACTCGAACAGGCGCGGCTCAGCCAGTAGATCACCAAGAGAGACATCCAGCGCGTTGGCCAGGGACTTGATGACGGACAATCGATCCAGGTTAATGCGGTCGTTCTCGACCTTGCTCAACCAATCGGTGGTGCGCCCCACCAACCCGGCCAGTACGTCCTGAGCCATCCCTCGCCGTCGCCGATACCAGGCCACGCGCTGGCCGATGGACAGCTTGCTGGTCATTCCCCGCATGTCCTCATCCTCATCGGGCGCTCACCGCATACCCCGGAATTTCTTTCCGGGGTCGCGGCTCAGCCGACACATACCGTCACGCTACGTCACCGCCGATGGAAGGGGAGGGCCGCTCATGAAACCACCAAACCGCTATCTCTCACCGCAGAAACTGGCCGCCGACGAGCTGGCCGAAGCCCTCAGGGCCCTGGGCATCCCCACAGACGTACACGACGGCTATGGCTTGACCTTGGTATCCGTCTGGATCGGGCTGGTCGTCTGGTGCGACGGTGAATTGTTCTGGTGGCGCTCAGGCTGGGACGAGCGCCGCAAGCGCGTCATCTACGCCCGCCACCCCACCATCGACGCAACCCGGGCGGCTCAACGCGTCGCCTTCCGGTACGCCGACCTCCGGAGGAACCCGCCGGAGCCAGATGCAGTCAAAGATCTGCTTCCCGCCGATGCGAAGGACACCCGACTGTGAAACTGGCACCGCGAACAGCCGGTTGCCGAGCCGAGGTCGTCGAACTGCTTCACAGCCCCATCAACACACGAAACGCCGGCATCTGGCTTATCGGCGAACACGGAAGAGTGGTCGCCACACTCCGCCACGGCACCCTCGCCCTTCTCGAACTGGATGGCAGCCCGAACGACCTGCTCGGCAGGGTTCGAAGGTGGTCCTTCCATTGGGATGATCTGCTTGTTCATCCCGGCGGGTCCAAGGCGGATGAGAACACCATCTGCTTGCGCCTGGGGCTCTCGGGCTACGACCGAGAGGCCGTTCAACATGCCGTCCCATCGGACGCGGAGCGAGCCCTGTGCGGACAGAATGCATACCCCCTTCCAATCTGCGGTTGGTCATTGCCATTTCGAGTAACGAGCCCACGCGCCTGCGCCGGTTGCGCTCAACTGGCAGTAAATTTGCTCGCCAAGCTTTGAATCCCCCGATCTCGTGCGCACAGGATCGGGCGAGGGCTGTCCAGGATTCCGTTTAGCCCGAAAGGCATGCTGGTCCGGGGTGGGTGTCAGTCGGCCCACCGCCTCGTCGGTCAACGGGTGGGCCTGCGATGGCGCCGGAGGCGCGGGGGGTGCGCCGTCAGGCGCCTTGGTAAGGACGCCTGAGCCCTTTGGCGCGAAGCGCCGCATTGGCGAAGACCTTTGACCGGGGCGGGCTCCAGCAGGCCGGCCATCCAGATGGGCAACGAGAGGGTGGCGCTGGCCCACCTACCCCCTGGGGAATATTCGGTTGCGGTCGCGTGCTGAGGATCGCACTATGTTCCTCATGTTCCTGCACGCTCTCCTTGTGACGCCCGCGGTGCCGGGCGTGCTTGAGCGTGCCTGCGACGGCCTGGAGCGTTGACCTCTTCCCGTGAGTCCTGAGGTGACCCGGCGGGGGGAGGTTGTCGGCCCCGAGTACGGGTCACACGGAACCAGGTCTCAAGGAAGGAACCATGGCCAAGCAGGCCTACGTACGGAACAAGCCGCATCTCAACATCGGCACGATGGGGCACGTCGACCACGGCAAGACCACGCTGACCGCCGCAATCACGAAGGTGCTGGCGCAGCGCGGGCAGGCCACGTACACGCCGTTCGAGCGGATCGACCGCACGCCCGAGGAGGCGCGGCGCGGGATCACGATCAACATCTCGCACGTCGAGTACGAGACCGCCACCCGCCACTACGCGCACGTGGACATGCCCGGGCACGCCGACTACGTGAAGAACATGATCACGGGGGCGGCGCAGCTGGACGGCGCGATCCTCGTCGTGTCCGCGCACGACGGGATCATGCCGCAGACCAGGGAGCACGTGCTGCTCGCCAAGCGGGTCGGCGTCGAGCACCTGGTCGTGGCCGTCAACAAGGCCGACGGCGCGGACCCGGAGCTGACCGACCTGGTCGAGCTGGAGCTGCAGGAGCTGCTGGCCGAGCACGGCTACGACGGCGTCCCGATGGTGCGGGTGTCCGGGCTGCGGGCGCTGGAGGGCGACCCGGTCTGGATCGCGTCGATCGAGGCGCTGCTCCAGGCGGTGGACGAGCACATCCCCGTGCCGGTGCGGTACGTGGACGCGCCGTTCCTCATGCCGGTCGAGAACGTGCTCACGGTCACCGGCCGGGGCACGGTCGTCACCGGGGCCATCGAGCGCGGCACCGTCCGGGTCGGTGACTCGGTGGAGGCGGTCGGGTTCGGTGAGGCGTTCGGCGCCGTCGTCACGGGCGTGGAGACGTTCGGCAAGACGATGGAGCGGGGCGAGGCCGGTGACAACGCGGCCGTGCTGCTGCGCGGGATCCGCCGCGAGCAGGTACGGCGCGGCATGGTGCTGGCGGCGCCCGGCAGCCAGCACGCCCGCCGGTCCTTCACCGCCCGCGTGTACCTCCTGACCGCGGAGGAGGGCGGGCGGCGCAAGCCGATCGCGTCCGGCTACCGGCCGCAGTTCTACCTGCGGACGACGGACGTGCCCGGGGAGCTGACGCTCAGCGGCGCCGTCGCCGCCCAGCCGGGTGACACGGTGGACGTGGCAGTCGAGCTGGGCAAGGCGGTCGCGCTGGAGCCCGGTCTCGGCTTCGCCATCCGCGAGGGCGGGCTGACGGTCGGCGCGGGCACCATCCTCACCGTGCCCGACGCCTGACCGGCCGCGCCACGCCCGGCCCCAGAAAGAGCGCCCGGCCCCGGAAGGAGCGCCCGGCCCCGGAAGCAGAAGGGCCGGGCGCGTCCGGTCAGGGGCGGACGCCCGTCGCGAAGCGGACCGTGCGGGGAAGCACGAAGCGGTCCTGGGGGAGCGCCGCCTCCAGGGCCGCCCGGGCCTCCTCGCGCAGGTGCTCCGGGATCGCCTCCAGCGGGGCCCTGCGGGCGGCCGACCAGAGCCAGTCCCACACCTGCCCCGCCTCGACGGCCACCTCGAACACCACGTCCTCGTGCCGCACCCCGCCCAGCCCGCCCGTCTCGAACAGCCCGGTCAGCTCTTCGGCCGAGCCCAGCGTGTGGCTGAACGGTGCGCCGCCCGCCCCCGACGTGTACGGCTCCAGCGCCCGCCCGACCAGGCCGAGCAGCTCGACCTCGACCGGGCTCGACCGCACCAGCAGGCTGGCCGACAACCGGCCCCCGGACCGCAGCAGCCCGGTCATGGAGCGTACGGCGGCCAGCGGGTCGGGCAGGAAGTACAGCATCATCCCGGCCAGCACGACATCGAACCGCTCGCCGGGCAGCAGCTCCTCGGCCCGCTCCGCGTCGCCCAGCAGGACGGTCGCGTGGCTCAGGCCGTACCGCTCGATCTCGGCCGTGGCGGCGGCGACCATGCCGGGCGCGAGGTCCAGCCCGACCACCCGCCCCGTGGGGCCGACGGCCTGGGCCGCAGGCACGAGCGAGGCGCCCGTCCCGCAGCCGGCGTCCAGGACGCGGTCGCCCGGCCCCGGCGCGGCCTGGCGTACCAGCTCGGCGGCCACGGGCGCGAAGAACGGCACCCCCACCTGCTCGTACGTCCCGGACGCGCGGTCGAACACACCGGCCAGGTACTCCTTGGCATCCATCACATTCCTCCCGTTGAACGTCAGTGAACGGTCAGCACGAAGGCTGCGCGTCCCCGAGGGAGGGGCCGCGCATGATCAGATCCGTCGGTCAGCTGGGCTCGAAGCGGAGCCTGAACGTCGCCCGCCCGGCCCTGAGGTCGTAGACGGGAAGGGCGCCGGGCCCGCAGGTGGCGGTGCCGATGCCCTGCTGGGCCAGATCGAGGCCCAGGTGCACGCGCTCTCCCGGCACCAGGTCCGGCCGGTGCCGCGCCCGGTCCAGGTCGAAGGCGCTCCACGACCGCGCGGTCAGCCCGAACACCGGGAACCCGCGCACCGTGAAGGCTCCGAAGTCGGCCCAGCGCACGTCCGCCCGGTGGCCGTTCTCCTGCGGGAACACGTACGGCGTCTGGAACTCGTCCAGGGTCGCCCGCCAGCGGCCGACCCTGGCGGCCATCCCGGTGTCCGGGTACGCTTCGCCTGGCCCTCTGCCGAACCAGGTGATGTGCTCGACCGCACCTGCGGGCAGCGTCATGTCCAGCCCGAGGCGCGGGATGGGGTCCGCCCAGTCACCCTCCGGCTCCACGTCCACTCGCAGCTCCAGGCCGCCGTCCGAGGCCGTCCAGGTGTAGGTGGCGCGCATGCCGGCGTCGGTCGCGGCCGGCGCCACCCGCGTGCGCACGGTCAGCGCGTCACCGATCTCGACCTCGTCCACGCGGTGGGTGAGGCGGTGCAGGCCGAGCCCGCGCCACTTGCCGGCCAGCCCGCCGTAGGTGTCGTTGTCGGTCGGAGCCCGCCACAGGCCGAGCCGCGGCCCCTCCACCTCCACGCCGAACAGCCTGATCAGGCGCCCGGTCTCCAGGTCGAAGGCCGAGTCCCCCGCGGAACCCACGGAGATCTCGCCGCCGTCGCGGACCAGCCCGGCGCTCCACGTCGCGGGCGCGCCCTCGACGGCCTCGCCGATGAGCGGCGACAGGAGCGCCTGGCCCCAGGCCACCTCGTGGCCCGCTCCGGCCCACGGCTGGTCGGCCGCCAGCACCGCGCGTACGGTGAGCCACACCTCGGAGCCCGAGTCCAGGCCGGGTGCGGCGGGCAGCTTGACCTCGCCGCCCTCGGCGGGCACGGTCAGCCGGTGCTCGGCGACGGTCTCCCCGTCCGCCTCCACCGTGGCCAGGAACTCCAGGTGCGACAGGTCCGCGAAGCCGTGGCCGTTGACGACGTGCACCACGCCGTCCCCGAACTCGAACCGGACCGGCTCGAACACCTTCTTCAGGTCGATCAGCCCGGGCGACGGCGTGCGGTCGGGGAAGACGAGACCGTCGATGACGAAGTTCGAGTCGTGCACGGGCTCGCCGTAGTCGCCGCCGTACGCGTACTCGTACTCCGGATGCGCGAGCCCGTGGTCGATCCACTCCCAGATGAACCCGCCGGCCAGCCGCGGATACTTCTCGAACAGCTCCTGGTACTCGGCCAGCCCGCCGGGCCCGTTGCCCATGGCGTGGGCGTACTCGCACTGCATGAACGGCATGCCGCGGCGCCGCGCGTCCAGTTCGGGGTCGTCCAGCGGCGCCTCCTCCTGCCGCCCGATGAGCTCGACCTCGGCGTGCGAGGCGTACATGCGGGAGTAGACGTCCGTGTGCGCGCAGGACCGGTCGCCCTCGTAGTGGATCGGGCGGGACGGGTCGCGTTCGCGGGTCCAGTCGGACATGACGGCCAGGTTCCTGCCGACGCCCGCCTCGTTGCCGAGTGACCACATGATGATGCTGGGGTGGTTCTTGTCGCGTTCGACCATGCGGCGCATGCGGTCGAGCAGCGCGTCGGCGTAGCGGGGGTCGTCGGTGGGGTTGCCGCGCCAGCCGATCATGCCGAAGCCGTGGGTCTCGAGGTCGCACTCGTCGATGACCCACAGGCCCAGCTCGTCGCACAGGTCGAGGAAGTCGGGGTGGGGCGGGTAGTGGCTGGTCCGGACGGCGTTGACGTTGTGCCGCTTCATCAGCAGCACGTCCTCGCGCATCGTCTCGTACGTCAGCGTACGGCCGCTCTCCGGATGGAACTCGTGCCGGTTCACGCCCTTGAACAGCAGCGGGCGGCCGTTGGCCAGGAGCACGCCGTCCACGATGGAGATCGTGCGGAAGCCGACGCGCAGCCGTACCGTCTCCTCGGGGAGGGTGAGGACGGCGTCGTACAGGCGGGGCGTCTCGGCCGTCCACGGCTCCACCTCCAGCGTCACCTCCGCCCCGGGCGCGAGGTCGGCGACGCCGAGCTCGGGGACGCTCAGCGTGCCCGAGCCCTCGAAGCCGAGCGTGCCGCGCCCGTCCGCGTAGGAGGCGCGCACGAAGACGTCGGCGGTGGAGCGGGTGAGGGTGACGTCCCGGAAGATGCCCGGCAGCCACCACATGTCCTGGTCCTCGAGGTAGCTGGCGGCCGACCACTGGTGCACGCGGACGGCCAGCACGTTGCGCCCCGGCCGCAGGTACGGCCCCGCGTCGAACTCGGCGGGCAGCCTGCTGCCGGTCCAGAAGCCCAGCTCGTGGCCGTTGAGCCAGACCCTGGCGAAGGAGTCGGCGCCCTCGAACCGCAGCCGGCCGCCCGTCCACCCCTCCGGCAGGTCGAACACGCGGCGGTAGTCGCCCGTCGGGTTCTCGTCCGGGACCCGGGGCGGGTCGACGGGGATCGGGAAGTCGACGTTGGTGTACGCGGGGGCGCCGTGCCCGTGCAGGTTCCAGTGGGACGGGACCGGGAGCTCGTCCCAGCCGGCGTCGTCGAAGGCCGGCTGGGCGAAGTCGTCAGGGACGTTCGCGGTGGGTGAGAGGCGGAAGCGCCACGTGCCGTTGAGGTCGACGGCGGGCGCGTCAGAGCGGAGAGCTGCCCGGGGTTCGAGCAGTCCCGAACCGGGGGAGAAAGTTTCGAGATCCATCGCGGTCGAGCCTAGAGGTTAGAGATGGTTTCGTCATCGATGAGTTTTCTGTCCACACATGGGCGGAACATCGTTCGCCTTCACCCTCCGAGGTCATAGACGCGATGGGCGTTCTCCGCGCCCACCATCCAGGCCACCCGCATCGCCTGCTCCACCGACCACTCCCCCTCGGCCACGAACCCGCCGACCACCCGCGCCATCGCGCGCCGCCACAGCAGCGCCCCGAGATAGTGCAGCTCGGCCGGGCCGAAGCCGTCGGAGGAGAAGAGCAGCTTCGCGAACGGCGCAACCTCCAGGCTCTCGGCCACCAGCGCCACGCTGCGCGCGCCGGTGTAGCTCACGCCCAGCCCCACGTCGAAGAACACGTTCGGGTACGCGTGCGCCAGCAGGCCCGCCTGCCGCTGGTACGGGTAGCAGTGCAGCAACAGCAGCGGCACCCCGGTCGGCTCGGCCAGCTCGATGAGCCCGCGCAGCAGCAGCGGGTCCGACCGGCGCAGGTCCACGTCCGGGTCCCCGAACCCGATGTGGAACTGCAGCGGCAGGCCCCGCTCCAGCCCCGTCCAGATGAGGTGGCGCAGCAGCACGGGATCGGACACCCGCCCGCCCCCTGCGGACAACCAGCGCCCGGCGGCCTCCGTGACCTCCTCGCGCGTGGGCGGCGCGGGGTCGAAGTCGAGCCCGCAGCGGTAGGCGGCGATGCTCTTGAGCCCGCGCGCCGTACGCGTGCGCTCCCACAGCGCCTCGGCGAACCGGTCGGCGAACGCGCCCGCCCCGCACCCGCCGGCGGCCACCTGCTCGGCCACGGCCTCCAGCCGCACCACCTCGTCGGCCGGCACGCCGGTGACCTCCGCCATGCCGGAGGGCCCGAGCAGCTCCTCGCCCCGGTAGCCGGTCTCGACCAGGAAGTGCCCGATGCCGCTCGCGCCCAGCAGCAGCCGGTTGGTCTCGTCGGCGCCGAGCCGGGCGCGCCTGGCCAGGTACTCCTCCGGCGTGCAGAACGGGTCGAGGCCGAGCACCGGCGCGCAGTGCCGCAGGATGGCGTGGCCGACCTGGGAGTCGAACGGGGTCATCCACGACGGCACCGGCCGGTCGGACTCGGTGATCAGCTCCTCGAACGCCCGGCGCGACAGGTCGTGGGGCGTGACGCCGTGCACGTGGTGGTCCACCAGCGCCATCTCCTCGATGGCACGCACGAAGCCGGCGGGCATGAGGTCGAGCTCACTGGACATCGGCGGTGTCTCCCCAGGTCTCCCTACCCGGTCAGGATAGGGAGCTACCCGCGTCAGGAGGGGTTCACGCGCCGCGGTGAAAAGTTGTGGCCATGGGTGACAAGACAGACGAAAACTGTTTTAATCCCGCCTAGGTCCCAGTATGACCGTTTTCCTCGAGCGGGAAAGGCGGGTCCGTGCGAGTACCAGGTGGCGAAGTAGTCATCACCGGCGGTCTCGGATTCATCGGCTCACATCTGGTGGACGCCTACCTCGCGGCGGGCCACCGCGTACGGATCATCGACTCGAACGCCGGAGCGGTCGTGGACGGCGAGGACTACGACACCGACCCGCGCTGCACGGTCATCAGGCAGCGCGTGGAGGACCACCTGGCCTCCGGCGGCGACTTCGCGGGCGTGGACCGCGTCATCCACGCCGCCTCCTACGTGGGCCCGGCCAGCATCCTGTCGCGGTCGGGGCGGCTCGGGCACGACATCATCGGCAGCACCGCGCCGGTCATCGAGGCGTGCGCCGCCGCCGGGGTGCCGCTGTGCATGTTCAGCTCGGCCGAGGTGTACGGGCGCAGCGGCGTGCTCGACGAGAAGGACGACATCGTCGTGCCGACCCAGTACAACACGCGCATCGAGTACGCCATCGCCAAGACGCTGGCCGAGGCCATGGTCTGCAACAGCCGGCGGCACGGGTTACGCGGCATCGTCATCCGGCCCTTCAACGTGGCGGGCGCGCGGCAGTCGCGGGCGGGCGGGTTCGTGATGCCCACGTTCGTGCAGCAGGCCCTGGCCGGGCGGCCGATCACGGTGTTCGCGGGCGGGGAGCAGGTCAGGGCGTTCATCGCGGCCAGTGACCTGACGGCGTTCCTCATCGGCTTCATGGACGCGGCGCTGGACGGCGACGACGTCATCATCAACGTCGGCAACCCGGCCAACGCCGTCACCGTCATGGAGCTCGCCGAACGCGTCAAGGCCCTGCTCGGCAGCCCCTCCCCCATCGTCGGCGTGGACGGCCGGACCGTGCACGGGCCGCACTACGCCGAGGCGGAGTCCTTCCACAAGATCCCGGCGCTCAGGACGGCCACCGACCTGGGCTGGCGGCCCCGCGTCACCCTCGACGAGCTCATCATGGCCACCGCCGACTACTATCGCGCCCGCGAGGACCGAAGGGCAGTGAATGCGCCGCTTTGACCGCGTCCTGGTGATCTCCCCCCACGCCGACGACGAGGTCCTGGGCTGTGCCGGCCTGATGGCCGCGCAGGCCGAGCTCGGTGCCGAGGTGCACGTCCTGTATCTGGCGGTGGACGGCATGCGCCACTACGGGCTGGCCGGCGCCACGACCTACCGGCAGCGGCTGGACGAGATCGAGGCCGTGCGGGGCCTGCTCGGCTTCACCTTCGAGATCGCGTACGGGGACCGCGGGCTGACCGAGCGGCTCGACACGCTGCCGCGCCGGGAGCTGGTGGACCTGTTCGAGCACGCCCTGAACGAGCGGCGGCCCGACCTGCTGCTCCTGCCCAGCTTCGCCGACTACGACCAGGACCACTGCGCGGTCTTCGACGCCGGGTTCGCCGCCGCCCGGCCGATCGCGCAGCAGTTCGGCAAGTGGCTGGTGCCGAACGTCTTCATGTACGAGATGTCGAAGATCCAGTGGGCGTCCGAGCCGATGCCCCGCTCGACGGCTTACTGCGATATATCCGCCTATATGGGCGCGAAGCTTGCGGCATTGCGGGCGTACGAGAGCCAGCACCGGCCCTCACCGCACATCAGGAGCGAGGATTCGGTGACGGCGCTGGCCACGTTACGCGGAGCGGAGATCGGCGTCACCCGCGCTGAGGCGTTCGGGGTGCTGAGGGAGGTCCTGTGAAGACGTTCGCGTTCGCCACCGGGATGGAGTTCGCCGCGCCGGCGGTGGACGTGCTGGTGGCGCAGGGCACCCCGCCGTCGCTGCTGATCGGCTACCCGCCCGCGCTGCAGCACCGCTCCGGGTTCGCGCCGCTGCGGGAGGCGTCCGAGAAGCACGGCATCCCGCTGCTGGAGACGGCCGACATCAACGACGGGCAGGCGTACGAGCTGGTCAAGGACATGGACCTGTTCGTGATCGCGGGATGGTCGCAGCTGGTGCGCGAGCCTCTGCTGTCGGCGTGCCCCCTGGGGTCCATCGGGCTGCATCCCACGCGGCTGCCCGAGGGGCGGGGGCGGGCCGCGCTGCCGTGGACGATCATCAAGCGGCTGGAGACGAGCGCGGTCAGCCTGTTCTTCCTGGACGAGGGGGCCGACACCGGGGACCTGATCGCCCAGCGGGAGTTCACGGTCAGCCGGCGCGACGACGTCGGCGCCGTCTACCGCAAGGTCACCGAGATCAACGTGGACCTGCTGGCGACGTACATCCCGCTGCTGCTGGAGGGCCGCGTGGTGGCGCGCCCGCAGGGGCCCGGCGGGTCGTGGTGGGAGAAGCGGCGGCCCGAGGACGGGCTGATCGACTGGTCCCGGCCCGCCTCCGACCTCTACGACTGGGTACGCGCGCTGGCCCCGCCCTATCCGGGGGCGTTCACGTCCGTCTCCGGGCGGCGGCTGTACGTCCACAGCGCGGATCTCATTGGGGCAGACCTCATCGAGCTGAGCGGCACGGAACCGGCCGGGACCGTGCTCGCTCCCGTGTGGTCGACCGGGACCGGCGGCGTGCTGGTGGCCTGCGGGTCGGGGCTGCTGGTGGTACGCGACGTGCGGTGGGAGGGCGGCGACCGGCGCGACGCCCTGGACCTCGTCGAGTCGGGCGAGCTCACGGTTGGCGCATGCCTGGGGACGTGAATCGGAACGTGCGGCTGAGCGGGGCCGTCATGGCGCATCCCCAGCGCAGGGAGGCGGCCGCGCGGCTGGCCGGGGACGTGCTCGACGTCGTCACCGACCCCGATCCGGGCGGCCGGCCCTCGGCGTTCCGCACCTCGCTGCTGGCGTGGTCGAGCATTCCCGGCGACTCCACCCACCACTTCCTCCTGCACGACGACATGGTGCTCTCCAGCACGTTCTTCCAACGGGCCGAGCGCGCCGCCCGCGCCATGCCGCACGCCGCGCTCGCCCTGTTCGCGTTCTGGAACTCGCGCAACGGCGCCGCCGTACGCCAGGGGGCGCTGGCCGGGGCGCGGTGGGTGGCGGGGGCGGGCGAGTACACGCCGGTGGCCGCCCTGCTGCTGCCCAAGGAGGTCGCCGAGGGGTACGTGGAGTGGGCCGCGGGCCGGGGCGACACGTGGCCCGACGACGTGCTCATGGGGCGGTACCTGCGGCAGGCCGGGGTGCCGGTGTTCGTGGCGGTGCCCAGCCTGGCCGAGCACGAGGACCTGGCGAGCCTGGTGGACAACGACTTCCAGGGGGTGCGCCGCTCGCCGTGCTTCTTCACCGACGACCCGCTGGCGGGGCTGGGCGAGGACGCCGTGCTGGACGATCTGCCGGTGATCCCGTTCTTCAAGCGGGGTGTCGCGCAGTGCGCCGTACGGGTGCCGGGGTCGGGGCGGTGGCGGGACCTGCGGTGCGAGGACTATCTGGCCGGCCTGGGGATCGACGCGGGCGCGCTGGTGGCGCGGGCGGGCGCGGGGGCGCATGGGGCGCTGTGGCTGACGGCGTACACGATGGGGGTCGTGCATCGGGGCCGTGAGCTGGGAGACGCTCGGGTCGTGGACGGAGGTCGCGGGCTGGGGGACGCTCGGGTCGTGGACGAGGCGCTGGCCACGATGGGGCCGGGCGGGTTGTGCCACGAGCTCTCGGGGCGGGAGCTGGGGCGGCTGTCGGCGGAGCTGCACGAGGTGGCGCGGGCGGGCCTGGAGGCGGGCCTGCACGACGCGGCGCGGCAGGGCCCGGAGGCGAGCCTGGGAACGGGCCCGGCGGACCGCCCGCCTCGCGCCGTACCGTCGCCGTCCCTGACGGATCGCCCGCCGCGCGTCGTGACCCCGCCGTCCCCTGTGCCCTTGATCGCGGCCCTGGGACCGTCTGCGACGGTGGCCGTGAGCGGTGCCGAGACGTTCGTCCGGGAGCACCTGGCGCACGCGCTCGCCGACCGGGGCCTCCGTCTCGCCGCCGGCGACTCCGGCGTGCCGGTGGTGCACGTGTGCGCCCTCGGTTGGTCCCCCGACGCCGACCCGGAGGAGGAGCTGCGGCTCGCGCGGGCGGCCTTCGCGGGCGGGCGGAGCGGGGTGCTGCTCAGCTCGGTCCACGTCTACCCGCAGCGGAAGTGGGTGGACGAGGAGACACCCGCGTCGCCCGCCGCCACGCCGTTGTCGCGGGCCCTGCTGCAGGTGGAGGCGGCCGCGCCGGGAGCGGTGGTGCTGCGGCTGGGCGAGCCGTACGGGCCCGGCATGCCGCAGGGCGGGCCGCTGGCGGACCTGGTGCTGCGGTCGTCGCTCAACCGTCCCGCGCCTGTCTCCGGACGTCCGGTGCAGCTGGTGCACGTACAGGACGTCGCCGGGGCGGTGCTGGCCGCGCTGGAACGGGGGGTTGCGGGGCGCGTGTACAACATCGCCGGCCGGAAGCGGCTGCGCATGGGCGAGCTGGCCGAGGCGGTGTCCAAGGCGGTGCGACCGATGGACGTCGAGACGTCCGACGAGCCGCCCGGGCCGCTGGTGAACGTCGAGCGGGCGGAGGTCGAGCTGGGGTGGCGGGAGGGTGTGACGCCGGACTACGGGCTGCACACGTTCGCGCAGTGGCTGGCCTACGAGAGCGACCGCCCTTAGGCGGGGATCGCTCCGCCGGGCAAGTGGTCCACCGCCAAGCGGACCATGGCGCCCTCGATCACCGAAGACGAACTCGGCGCCGTAGCGAGGCGGCCGGCCGCTGGTCCCCGGCACCCGCGCTGGAGCAAGCTGACCTCGTCATTCAACCTCTGACCCTTGTGTTCGTCCGAGTCCCCTGATCAGTCGGGTCACGTGGGCCGCCGCGTCGGTGGGATCGAGTGGTTCGTGTTCCACGAGCAGCCGGTACCAGAACGGTCCGAAGATCAGGTCCGTCGCGTGGCCGATGTCCAGGCCGGGGTCGAGTTCGCCGCGTTCGATGCCGCGTTCCAGGAGGTGGGCCACGATCGCGCGGCGGCTGTTCACCCAGGCGCGGAACGGTTCGCGGAAGTCCTCGTCGAGTTGGGCTTCGGCCATCAGCCCGCGCAGCGTGCGGACGCGCAGTGGATGCTTCACCACCCGATAGAGCTCGGTGACGAAAACGGTGAGATCGCTCTGCACCGATCCGGTGTCGGGCTCGGGCATCCGCCGGTCGACGATCTGGGTATAGGCCTCCATCACCAGCTCGGGCCGGGAGCGCCACCACCGGTAGATGGTGCTTTTGGCGACCCCGGAACGCGCGGCGATCTTCTCGATGGTCAGGGTCTGGTAGCCGTGCTCCTCCAGCAGTTCGGCGGCGGCGGTCAGTACCGCCTGGTGGGCCTCGGGGCTGCGGGTGCGCCCGCCCCTGCGCTCGGTTGACATGTAGATCACCGTAGCCTATTTTTCAATCGAAACGAAACGTAGCGATTCGATTGGAACCCCATGAGCCGTGTCGTTATCTCGCACGAATACGCCAGCTCCCCCGACCAGGCGTGGTACGACCACCTGGCCGCCGAACTGAGCCCCCACGACGTGCGGGTCCCGCAGATGCCCGACCCTCAGGCGCCACAGCCCGAACCCTGGCTCAAGGCCGTGACCGCCGAGGTGAACGACCCCCGCGACACCGTCCTGGTCGGGCACAGCTTGGGCGGCGTCAACCTGCTCCGCCTGCTACAGCAGCACGACGTCGGCCGCGAGGGCCCCTACGCCGGAGTCGTGCTGGTCGCCTCCATGGCCCACGAGGTCGGCTACGACCAGCTCGCCCCGTTCTTCCAGGATGGCTTCGGCTGGGACCGCATCCGGCGCGCCGCCGGGCAGTTCCGGGTGCTGGTCGCCATCGACGACCCGGTGCTCACGCCCGACCCCCTCGAGCATGTGCGGCTGTTCGCCGAACACCTGGGCGCCAAGGCCCTGGTCACCCCCGATGGCGTCCACTTCAGCCGCCTCCAGGATCGGCGCGAGCTGCACGAGGCCGTCACCCTGGTCACCGACCTGCTGCCATGATCGTCCTGGTCACCCGACGGGTGCGGGCGGGCAGAGAGCAGGAGTTCGAGGCCTTCCTCGAACGCGTCCGCTCCTTGGCCGCCGCGCACGGCAGCCAGGGCATGACGGTCATCCCCCCGTCCGAGGGAGGCGGCGAGTACGCGATCGTCTACCGCTTCGCCGATGCCGAGCAACTGGCCGCCTGGAGATCCTCACCCGACCGCGCCGCCCTGATCGCCGAGTCGGCCGACCTGGTCGACTCGCCACCCCTCGAACGCGACCTGACCGGCCTCGACGGCTGGTTCGCACCCACCGACGGCCAGGTCGTACGCCCGCCCGCCCGCTGGAAGACCTGGCTCATCACCCTCACGGCCCTCTACATCCTGCTGCTCACCATCACCACCATCGCCGAACCGCTCCTGTCCCCCCTCACACCACCGCTGCGGTTCGCGCTGCTCCTGCCCGTCCTCACCGCACTCATGACCTGGATCGTCATGCCAAGACTCAGCCGTCTCCTGGCCTCCTGGCTGTACGACTGAGCTTGGCGGACTCCTCCTCGCTCCAGCCGGCCTGGAGACGATGTCGAGGGTGGCGGCCACGTCGGCCGGCACGACCGGGTGCCGGCAGTGAACCCTGGCGACCAGGGTGCCCGTTCCGCAGAGCGGCCGCTCGTCGACAGGCTTGGCGACGGTGGTCGGCGCCTGCTCTACGACAGCGACCGCCAGCGGAGGGCGCCGTCGGGTGCTGCGCCGATGAGCCGTCCTGCGGTGGCGGCCAGGACGGTGTGCCCTTCGGCGGGGCCCAGGTCGCTCCAACCGGCCTCATGCCGCTCGGCCGTCCGCACGAGGATCCGGTCGGCCGAGACGGCGAACAGCCGGCCGTTCATCGCGGTCAGGCTCACCGCGCCGGCGGCCGGGCCGACGCTCCTCCAGTCGTGGACGCCGAGCCGCCTGATCGGCAGGTGCCACAGCTCGTCCCCGGAGGTGACGGCGAACAGCCCTTCGTCCACGACGGCCAGGGCGATGGTGCCCTCTGGCGCCCGGCTGACGTCCCGCCACGGCTTCGGGGCCGGCACGGGGTCGCGGTAACGGATGGTGCCGTCGGGGGCGACCCCGTACAGCCCGGCGGGCGGGCCGCCGTGCGCCTCCCGGGGTGCGGCGAGCGCGATCGCGTCGGTCGCGTCGATCGTCTGCCACGGGAGGTTCTGGCCGCATACGTCCCTAACGGCGAGCGTTCCGTCCGGGCACGCGGCGTAGAGGCGGTTCTCACAGCAAACGAGCGCCAGTACGACTGCGGCACTGCCCGGCTCGACCGCCGCGCTGGACGGTGGCACGGCTGCGGCACCGCCCGGCTCGACGGCCGCCGACAGGGCGACCTCATCGGACGGCGACGCGCCGACGTCGGAGGCCGACGGCGCGGCTTTGACCGCCGCGAGAGGCGACAGGGCCCCGGCCGCCCGCGACGCGAGGGCCGACGCCCGCTCCGGCGGCGCGTCGGCGAGGGCCGCAGGTGGAGCAGGAGCCGAGGGTGGCGAAGCGGCCGCGATGGCCACCGGCGGGGTGGGGCCGATGGGGTCCCAGGTGGGGGTGGTGGGTGGGTGGGAGAGGCGGTTGAGGATGTTGCGGGTGATGGTGGCCAGGGTCGGGTCGTCGACGGTGTTGCCCCAGTTGATGGTGCCGGCGTTGAAGACGGTGCCCGACCCGAGGCGGTGGAGGCCCATCGTGGCGGCCCCGCCCTTGCCGTAGCGGCGCCAGTGGGACAGGTCGGCCGTGGCGAGGACGACGAAGGACGGGGGCGTGCCGTCACGACCGGTCGCCCGGGGGACGCCGGCCACCCATTCCAGGTCGGCCGCGTCCGTCTCGTAGCCGATCGCGCCTCTCCCGAACGTGTCACCGTCCGCGAGCCCCGTTCCCTCGAAGACCCAGTGGCCGGCGAATCTGGCGGTGTAGGACTCCTGAGACATGACGCGCGAGTCCACCCAGCAGCCGGCGCCGTTCCTGAAGGAGAGGCCGGTGAGGGTGTTCTCGGGCCGGTTGACGGGGTCGCTCGGCCACTCGACCGTGACCCTGCCGGGGTCGGTGGCGGCCATGGGGTCGGCGGTGGCGTCGCGATAGCAGACCATGGTACGGAGGTTGTCCTCGAAGCGGACCTGCCACCAGCAGGTGTTGCCGGAGAATATGGCGATATTTCCGCCACGGCGGGCAAATGCCTCCGCCGCGTCCCGCATCTCCCACGACCAGTACTCGTCATGGCCGTTGATGACCAGGAGCCGGTAGCGGGAGAGGAGGTCGAGGCCGCCGTGCAGGTCCAGGCCCGAGCAGTAGTCGACGGTGTAGCCCGCCGGGCCGAGCCAGCGGAGCAGGCCGAGCTCCCACTCCTCGATCTGCGGCCCCGCGCCCGGCCGGTCGAAGGTGACCTTGACGGCGCGGTCGGGCTGCTCCGACTGGTAGAGGCCCTCACCGGGGACACCGGGCCGGTTGTACGCCTCCCAGGTGGGGAACGGGATCGACACGAGGATGGGCGAAGCGGGCACGGAGCTACGTACGACGAAATATGCGCTGGTGTCGCGGTAAATGGCTCGGTAGAGGGAGCTGGGCCAGTCGTCGCCTACCTTCAGGGTCCAGGAGGGGCCGCCGGAGGAGACGTCCTCCATGACGACCCGGCCCGACGGCACGTCCTCCACCACGATCGGGCCGCCGCCCGCGTCGAGGAGCCGGAAGCGGAGCTCCTCCCCCTGCGCGCACGACGTCGCCTCCGCGTACAGGCTCATGTACGGGCCGCCTCCACGATCAGGCCTTCCAGGTCCAGCAGGTACTGTTCGATGCCCGGCGGGGGCAGCAGGGCGGTGTCGGCGTAGCAGGAGGCCTCCATGCGGCCCGGCTCGCCGCCGACGTGCAGGCGGAAGTCGCAGATGTTGCGGTCCATCGCGTCCGTCCTGACCACCTCGGTCTTGCCCTCCAGGGCGGCCACCTGGCCGTCCTCCTGGACGAGCCGCTGGTCGTTGAAGCAGCCGAACGACCGGATCCCCGGCCCCACCCGGCTGACCGCCTCCTCCATCGCGTACGGGTCGTACTGCGCCTGCCGGTACGCCCGCAGCGCCGCCCCCCACGCCTGGCGCACCAGCGCGTCGAAGGACTCCGTACGCAGGTCCAGCACCACCAGCGCCTCCTGCGAGACCGTGGACACCACGTCGCGCCGCCCGGCCGCGAAGCGGTTGTTCACGATCACCCGCATCCCGCAGAACCGCTGCCCGGTCAGCCCTCCGGCCACCCGCATCGCCCCCGCGAGCAGCACCGTCGAGGAGCTGACCCGGTTGCGGGCGGCGACCTCCTGCGCGGCGGCGGCCAGCGCGGGCGAGCGCATCGTGGCCTCCACGAAACGCGGCTCCCCCGGTACGTGCGAGGACGACGGCACGGGGTCCATCCGGGCGTACTCCTCCAGCCAGAACCCGATCGCCTCCCCCGACACCCGCTGCCCCTCGGGCGAGTGCTGCCAGGCGGCGAGCTCCCCAGGCGTGGCGCTGCGCAGGGGCGGCAGGGAGTCCCGGAGCAGGAGCAGGCGGAAGTCCTTGACCACGATTTCGGCCGCGTGGCCGTCGGCGGCGAGATGGCAGAGGACCAGGACGATGTGCCGGACATATCCCCCGGCCACCACGAACGCCACCCGCAGCGGCCACTCCTCCCAGTACGCGAACGGCTCGGCCGCCAGCCGCTCGCCCACCTCCTCGGCCAGGACCGAGCTCACTTCCTCGACAGGAACCGGGCTCACTTCCTCGACCCGAACCGACCCGACCGGCCCCGACCCGACCGGCCCCGACTCGGTCGGCCCTGGCTCGGTCGGCCCCGTCTCGACCACCTCGTACGGGGGACACGCGGACGGCCAGACCCGCTGGAGCGGTGCGTCGCACGGCCCCGTGAGGCGGGTGCGGAGCGACTCGTGCCGGGCGACCAGCCGTTCGAGGGCCAGCGCGGCGCGCTCCACGCTCACCGGACGTTTGGGCGCGGCGAAGACCCGGGCGATGTTGAGGTAGCGCTCCTGCGGCGCGGCGGCGACGACCGCCCGCCAGATGTCCTGTTGCCCCCAGGTCAGCGGCCCGTCCCTGGCCGGCACCTCACCGGGGTCAGCCATGGAGCCGGACGTAGTCCACCAGCGCGTCCAGGCTGTCGATGGCCGTGGGGTCGAGCTCCACCCCGAACTCGGCCTCCACCGCGTCGATCAGTCGTAAGTAGGCCAGGGAAGTGACGCCGAGATCGCTCAGCCGGGTCTGCCCGGACAGCACCTCGGCCGGATCGACCGCCCCGTCGGCGGCCTTGGCGATCATGTCGGCGAGCCGTTCGCGAAGCTCCCCATCCATCAGCACCTGGTGAACCCTCCCTCGTCGGGGAATCCGGGGCGAGTGTGTCACGCGGTGCCAGACGTCGGCAAGCGCCTATAGGTAAGGGCTTGACGCATGTGTGCATTTTTTCTAGCGTCAAGCGGCACGACGAAAAAAATTCTGGGGGTGGTTCCGTCGGCCCTTCCAGTGCCCGATCTCCTGACGTCCCGAGCCGCCACCGATCCCGACCACACCGCGCTGATCGTCGCCGGCCAGGGCAGCCTGACCCTGGCGGAGTGGGACGAGCGCTCCACCGCCGCCGCCCGCGCGCTCCCAGGACCGCTCAAGGGCGATCGGGTCGCGCTGGTCTTCGGCGCCCGCGAGTGGCTGGACTACGCGGTGAGCTGGATGGCCGTGCTGAAGGCGGGCGGCGTGGCGGTGCCGCTCTCGGACCGGCTCGCCCCGCCGGAGCTGGCGTACATGATCGAGGACTGCGGGGCGACGACGGTCGTCCACGGCGGCGGGGACACGGCGCTCCCACCCAAGCAGGCCGTCCCCTTCAAAGAGCTCTTGTCAGGACCGGCCGTCCGCGAGGAGCCGGCGGCCCCGGATCCGCTCTCGCTCGCCCAGATCCTCTACACCTCCGGCACGACGGGCAGGCCCAAGGGTGTCGCCGCCACCCACGCGAACCTGACCTCCCCGCCCGTCCACCCCAAACGCCGCCCGTTCACCCATTCCCGGCATCTGGTGCACGCCTTCCCCATCGGCACGAACGCCGGCCAGGTGATGCTGCTCCACGCCCTCACCGCCGC
Organism: Nonomuraea sp. NPDC004186; assembly: GCF_053603495.1. Classification (NCBI taxonomy): domain Bacteria; kingdom Bacillati; phylum Actinomycetota; class Actinomycetes; order Streptosporangiales; family Streptosporangiaceae; genus Nonomuraea; species Nonomuraea sp. NPDC004186. Next base: position 59,186 of record NZ_JBSGFQ010000077.1, read on the forward strand.
CCCTGCGGTGGTGACGCTCCCGCTCTTCACCCCGGCCCGCTTCGCCGCCCTGATCGAGGAGTACGCGGCCGGCACCGTCTTCGTCGTCCCCGCGATGGCCGCCGAGCTCCTCAACGCCCGCGTGCAGGACCGCCACGACCTGTCCAGCGTGCTGCTGCTCGGCTCGGCCGCCGCCGCGCTGCCCCCGTCGATCGCCGCCGGCCTGACCGCCGCGTTCCCCAACGCGACCGTCGCGAACTACTACACCTCCACCGAGGCCGCCCCGGCGCAGACCATCATGATCTACGACGCGGACCGGCCCGGCTCGCTCGGCCGCGCGGCGGGCGGCTCCGAGCTCAGGATCGCGAACGCGGACGGCACCCCCGTGGCGCCCGGCGAGACGGGCGAGGTGTGGCTGCGCGCCGCCGCCCATCCCCGCGCCTACTACGACCGGACGAGCAACGGCGCCGTCCGGGAGGACGCGTTCCAGGACGGCTGGGTGCGCATGGGCGACCTCGGCCGCCTCGACGACGAGGGCTACCTGTACCTCGTCGACCGGGAGAGCGACGTGATCAAGTCGGGCGCGTTCAAGGTCTCGACGATCCAGGTCGAGTCGGCGCTGCACGAGCACCCGGCGGTGGCGGACGCGTCGGTGTTCGGGGTGCCGCACCCGGTGATGGGCACGGCGGTGGCCGCCGCGGTGGTGGCCACCGGACCGCTGGCGCTCAGCGACGTGCGGGCCTTCCTGAGCACCCGGCTGGCCGGGCACGAGCTGCCCACGGTGCTGCTCACCCTGGACGCCCTGCCCAGGAACGCCGCGGGCAAGGTCATCAAGCGGGAACTGCGCCGTATGGCAGAGGAGTGACGATGGTCCTGGCATCGCAGGCCCAGCACGGCATGTGGATCACCGAGATGATGCACGGCGGCGGCACGGCGTACCACATGCCGTTCGCCCTGTGGTTCGACGGCCCGCTGGACCGGGGGGCGATGCTGAAGGCGTGCGAGTCGGTGCTCGCCCGCCACCCGGTGCTGGGGTGCGCGTTCGAGGACCGCGACGGGGAGCTGCACCTGGTGCCCGCCGCCGACCGGCCGCCGGTCGCGTTCGCCGGGGCGGCAGACGCGGACGACCTGCTGCGCGAGGAGATCGCGCGGCCGTTCGACCTGGGGCGGGGGCCGCTGGCGCGGTTCACGCTGGCGGAGGTGGGGCCGTCGCGGCATCTGCTGCTGTTCGTGGGGCACCACCTGGTGTTCGACGGCATGTCGAAGGACCTGCTGGTGCGTGACCTGGCGGCGGCGTACTCGGGCGGGCCCCTGCCGCCGCTGCCCATGCCGTACGGGGCCGCCGCCACGATCCCGCCCGAGGCCACGGCGTACTGGCACGAGCACTGGCGCGACCGGCCGACGGTGGTCATCGACGGGATGGCCGGGACCGCGCGGACGACCGGCCGCGGCGAGACGGTCCTGCTCGACCTGACGGGCGAGATGTCCGGATGGGAGGGGGTCGGGGTCACGCGGTTCGAGCTGTTCCTGGCGGCCGTGCACGCCCTGCTCTTCCGGTACGGCAACGCCGAGCCGGCGGTCGCGGTCGCCATGTCCACCCGGCGGCCGGAGACCAGGGAGCACATCGGCCTGTTCGCCACCGAGTTACCTCTCTACTCCGCGCCCACGCCGGACACCACCCTCGCGGAGCTGGCCCACGACCTGCGGGCGCGGCTGCGCGAGCTGAACCGCTTCCGCGACATCCCCGCGGCCAGGGCGGCGGGCGGCATCCGGCCGCGCCCCGCGCTGGCGCCGGTGTCGATCAGCTTCCGGCGGCGCGCGGCCGACGTGGTCTTCCCGGGGCTGGGCGTGGTGGCCGAGTGGAAGATGTCCAACCACATGGTCAGGAACGTCCTGCACCTGCAGGCCGTGGACGGCGACGACGGGCTCCGGCTCACCCTGCACCACAGCCCCGACGTCATCGGGCGCGAGCACGTCGAGCGGGCCGGGGAGCACCTGCGGGCCGTGCTCGCCGCCGACCCCGGCCTCCGGCTCGCCGACCTGCCCCTGCCCGCCGTCACGCCGGTGCCGGCTCCCGGGCCGGTCGAGACCCCCGTACCGGGCGCCGCGGCGGAGGCGGTGGACGGCGAGCTGGTCGAGCAGGTACGCCAGATCTGGATGGAGGTCCTGCGGATCGAGGAGCTCGCCCCCGACGAGGACCTGTACGACCTCGGCGGCCACTCGCTGACCATCACCCAGATCGGCGCCCGGATCAGGAAACGGCTCGGCGTCGAGGTGCCGTTCGACGTGTTCCTCGACGATCCGACGGTCGCCGGGGTGGCGGCGGCGGTCAGCGAGCTGCGCGCATGATCTCCCTCGGCCAGGAACGGCTCTGGTTCCTGCACCGGCTCGACCCGGCCGACCCGGCCTACCGGGTGGCCGTCGTGCGGCGGATCTCCGGCCCGCTCGACGCCGACGCCCTGACCGGCGCGTTCGGCGACGTGGTGGCACGGCACGAGTCGCTGCGCACCCGCTTCCCCGACCACGACGGACAGCCGGTCGCGATCGTGGAGCCGCCGGGCCCCGTACCGGTCGAGCGCGTCGACCTCGACACACCCGAGCAGGCCGCGCGGCTGCTCGAAGAGCGCGCGAACACCCCCTTCGAGCTGGGCTCCGCGCCGCCCCTGCGCGTCACGCTGGTCCGGCTCTCCCCCGGCGACCACGTTCTGTGCGTCGTGCTGCACCACATCATCGGCGACGGCTGGTCGCTGAACGTGCTCATGGACGACCTGGCCAGGTGCTACGCGGCCCGCCTGGACGGCACCCCGGCCGGGCTGCCGGAGCTGGCGACGACCTACGCCGAGTACGCCGACGCGCAGCGCGAGGCCGACGCGGACGTGGACCACTGGACGGCCAGGCTCGACGGGGCCGCGCCGCTGGACCTGCCGGCGGACCGGCCGCGCCCGGCCCGGCGGGGCAGCGCGGGCGGGGAGACCTGGTTCGACCTCGACCCCGCGCTGGTCGGCTCGCTGGCGCGGCTCGCCCGGGCGGAGCGGTGCACGCTGTTCATGGTGCTGCTGGCCGCGTACCAGGCGCTGCTGGCCCGCCACACCGGGCAGGACGACATCGTGGTCGGCACGCCCACGGCCGGGCGGAGCCGGCCGGAGCTGGAGCCGATGGTCGGGCTGTTCGCCTCGACGCTGGTGCTGCGGGGCGACCTGTCGGGCGATCCGGCGTTCACGGAGCTGCTGCGGCGCACCCGCCGGACCGTGCTGGAGGCGATGGCGCACGGCGAGACGCCCGTCGAGCGGGTGCTGTCGGCACTCGACATCGAACGCGACCTCAGCCGCACGCCGCTCTTCCAGACCATGTTCGGGCTGCACAACGCGGCGGTCGGGTACGGCGAGGCCGCCACGTTCGCCGGGCTGACGAGCGAACCGTTCCCGCACGGGACGCCGCCCGCCATGGTGGACCTGCGCGTGGACCTGTGGCCGGACGGCGGCGGGCTGCGCGGCGCGTTCGTCTACAGCGCCGAGCTGTTCTCGCCGGGTACGGTGGAGCGGCTGGCGGCGCGGTTCCTCGCGCTGCTGGGCTCGGTCGTCCGCAGTCCCGGCGAGCGGGTGTCCGAGCTGGAGGTGCTGCCGCCCGAGGAACGCCGGCTGCTGGACTCCTGGAACGACACCGCGGCCGATGTCCCGTCCGGCACGGTCGTGGACCTGTTCCTGCGGCAGGCGGAGCTGCGGCCGGACGTCGTGGCGGTGGAGTGCTCCGGGGAGGCCCGCACCTATGCCGAGGTGGCCGCCCGGGCCCGGCTGGTCGCGGCGGGGCTGCGTGCGCGCGGGGCGGGGCCGGGGTCCGTGGTGGCGGTGTGCCTGCCGCGCTCGGCCGAGCTGCCGGGGACGCTGCTGGGCGTCATGATGGCGGGGGCCGCGTACCTGCCGGTGGACCCGGCGCTGCCCGCCGGGCGCGTCGCGGCCATGCTCGCCCAGGCGGGCGTGCGGGTCGCGCTGGCCGGCCCGTCGGCACCCCTGCCCGAGCACGTCGAACGGATCGAGCCCGCGCCGGAGGCGTCCTTCGCCACATCACAGGCGGCGGCCGGTGCCCCCGCGTACGTGCTGCACACCTCGGGCTCCACCGGCACGCCCAAGGGGGTGGCGGTGCCGCACTCCGCGCTGGTCAACCTGCTGGCCGGGATGGAGCGGCTGCTCGGCTCCCGCCCGGAGGACGTGTGGCTGGGCAGCACGGCGCTGTCGTTCGACATCGCCGGGCTGGAGCTGTACCTGCCGCTGGTGACGGGCGGGCGGCTGGTGCTGGCCGGCGACGACGCCGTGCGCGACGGGGTGGCGCTGGCCCGGCTGATCGGCGCGTCAGGGGTCACCCACGTGCAGGCCACGCCGTCGGGGTGGAGCATGCTGCTGTCCGCCGGGCTGGACCCGTCGGGGCTGGTGGCGCTGGCCGGGGGCGAGGCGTTGCCGCTCGCGCTGGCCAGGCGGCTGCGCAGGCGGGTGGGGCGGCTGCTCAACATGTACGGGCCGACCGAGACCACGATCTGGTCCACCGCCTGGGAGGTGCCGCCCTCCCCCGACCGCGTGAGCATCGGGCGGCCGCTGGCGAACACCACGGTACGGGTGCTCGACCGCTCCGGCTCGCCCGCGCCCATCGGCGTCCCCGGGGAGCCGCGATCCCAGCGTCGCGGGCGACCGGCCGCGCGCAGGGCCGCGACCTCCTCCTCGGTGAGCATGGACAGAAACTCGCCGGACTCTGGCTCCA
>NZ_JBSGFQ010000078.1:0-63815 GCF_053603495.1 Nonomuraea sp. NPDC004186
GACGCCGGGGAGCACACGGTGCCCGAGCGGCTCGACCTGCTCATCGAGCATCGCGACACCATCCGCCGCCGGATCCGTGAGCTGACCCTCTCCCTGACGGCCGTCGAGTACAAGATCGCCACGTACGGCGGCGAGACCGGGCCGGACGTCCAGACCCCCGCCATCGACCGCACGGCGCGACGGGCACTACCGGCTGGGTGAGGGAGAACGCCTGCCCCGTTCGCCGGTTGAGTGATGCGGGCGAATACGGCGGCGCCCGCGAAGGCCGCGCTCGCGGGAGTGCGAATGACACGCCTCGGTGCGCGTTCTAGAGTCGGATCATGCGGGCAGCCTTCACCCCTGACGTCATCGATCACGATGCGGCGGCCGCGTTCGTCGAGAGGTTCGAGGACGGCTGGCGGACGCCCGATCTGCGCAAGCACGAGGCTCTGTGGAGTGATCAGATCGTCCTCGTTCAGCCGCTGATGGGCACGCTGCGGGGGCGTGACGAGTGCCGCGTCGCGTTCGCCCGGCTCTTCGAACTCGTCCCGGACATTCACGCGACCGTTCACCGCTGGAGCGCCACCGACGACGCGATCTTCATTGAGTTCACTCTCAGCGGGACGTTCGGCGGCCGCGAACTGGCCTGGACGGCGGTCGATCGCTTCGTCCTTGTGGACGGGCTGATCGCCGAGCGGATCTCGTATTTCGACTCGGCTCCGCTCGCCCTGGCGATGGCCGGGCGGCCGCGCGGCTGGCGACGGTTGCTGGGAACCCGCTTCATCCCCCGCTTCCAGCGCTATGTCCAGGACCCCAACGCCTGAAACGAGGACTTCCTCCCCGGGGATTCGCGGCCGGGGAGGCGTGCCTGCGCTGGGCCGGGCCGCCGCGCCGGCACGTGCGAGACCGGGGCCATCGCTGCGGTGGAGCGACCCGACCGGGCTGCGCGGCTTCGACGGGCTCTCTTGGGAGGCGACCGCCCTGGCCCGATTCGTCGGCGAGGGCCGCACCGAGTCGCCCGTGCACATGCTGGAGGAGACCGTCTCGATCATCGCCACCATCGACCAGGCCAGAGCCCAGCTCGTAGGGTCGTGAGACCATCCGCGACCCGAGGGAGAGCCCGCCCATGACGGATCTGATCGCCGCGCTGGAGCAGCAGGAACAGGAGCTGGTTTTCGACGCGTTCGACCACGCCGACGCCTGGCGGCTGGGCTCCCGCATCACCGCGATCGCACAGGAAGCCGGGCACAAGGTCGGCATCGACCTCCGCAGGCCCGGTCTGATCCTGTTCCGCGCCGCGCTGCCGGGCATCACCCCTGACCAGGACGTGTGGATCGCCCGCAAGGCCGCGGTGGTGCTGCGCATGGAGAACAGCAGCGCCCTGGTCGACGCTCGCCTGTCCGCTGCCGGTGTGGACCCGGCAGCGGTCGGATGGCTGGGTGCGGACTACGCGGTCACCGGCGGATCGTTCCCCATCCGTGTCCGCGGGGTCGGTGTCGTCGCCGCCGCGACCGCGTCCGGCCTGTCATCGATGGAGGACCATGACCTCATCGTCGCCGGGATCCGGGCTCACCTCGCGGAGGGGGCCGGAAAGTGAGTGACGAGAAGATCCCCCAGCGGGTGCTGCGGCCTGGTCAGTCCGCGCGCATCCGCGTCTGGGAGCGTGCGACCCGCACCGTGCGTACCGTGTTCGAGTCCCGCGACCGGCTCTACGAGGCGCCGAACTGGACGACGGACGGGCAGTTGCTCGTCAACGGTGACGGCAGGCTCTGGCTCCTGCCCGCCGACGGCCCTGCTGACGGCCCTGCTGACGGCCCTGCTGACGGTTTTGCCCCGCCACGTCAGATCCCTGTGACGGGCCTGCCCGACGTCAACAACGACCACGTGCTCGCCCCCGATGGCGTCACAGTGTTCGCCTCCGCGAACGACTGGCACATCTGGGAGGCCCCCCTCGCCGGTGGGGCGGCTCGCCGAGTGACCGTCGAGGACGGGGGGATGCACTTCCTGCACGGCGTCAGCCCCGACGGGCGGCGCCTCGGCTACGTGCGCCTGGAACCGGAAGGGGACAACTGGTGGGCGTCGGCCACCATCCACACCGTCGGGCTGGACGGGCAGGACGACGTCGCGGTCACCACCGACCCGGGCCCGGCGGACGGGTGCGAGTGGACGCCCGAGGGCGAGTGGATCGTGTTCAACACCGAACAGTTCTCCACCGCCCCAGGGCACGCGCAGCTGGCCCGGGTGCGGCCGGACGGGACCGGGCTGGAGCAGCTCACCTTCGACGAGCGGGTGAACTGGTTCCCGCACGTCGCGCCCACTGGCGATGTCGCCGTGTACCTCAGCTACCCGCCCGGCACGACCGGGCACCCCGCCGACCGCCCCGTCGAGCTCCGGCTCGTGTCGGTCGACGCCTGGCAGGAGCCGGAGACGCTGGTGGCGCTGCACGGTGGGCAGGGCACGATCAACGTCCCCAGCTGGGCGCCCGACGGGTCGGCGTTCGCGTTCGTGGACTACCCCACAGGCTCCCGGAACGACCTGGAGAACCCGGCCTGAAGATCTGGCTCTAGCCTTGGGGCTCTTCCGCCGGGCAGCGGGTGCCCCGCGCGGGCACGGTCAGCGAGATCAGGTACTCGTCCATGGCGGCCGTGCTGCACTGGGTCATGCCGTAGACGCCGTGGCCCCAGCCCTCGTACGTGAGCAGCGTGGCCTTGGAGCCGAGCTGCCGGGCCACGTTGGCCGACCATTCGTACGGTGTGTCGGGGTCGTGCATGGAGGTGCCCACCAGCAGCGGAGCGCTACCCGTGTACCGCAGCCGGTGCTGCGGGTTGTTGACCGGGTGGCCCTGGCAGATCGGCATGTCGCCCATCGGCATCGGGTTGTACCGCAGGTCCGGGGCCACCGCGTTGGAGCTGCGCATCACGTCGGCGTACTCGTTGTAGTTCCGGAGCGACAGGTTGAAGTCCTCGCAGAGGATCGCGGTGGGGAGTTCGGCGAACTCACCGCCCACGGGCCCGTTGCCGGGAGGGCCCGGCATGTCATCCGGCACCGGCCCGCCGGCCAGGGCGAGGAGCACCTTGGCCTCCTGCCGCCAGGCGGGCGCCTCGTTGAGCACCACGCCCAGCCAGAGGAGGTTATGAGCGCTCACCGGGCGGTCGGTGACGCCCGGCCAGTACAGCTCGCCGCGGTCCGCCTTCTCGAGCAGTCCCTTCCACAGCGCCCGGACGTCGCGCCCATGCAGGACGCAGTCTGTGCTCCGGTCGCACCAGGCGACGAACTCGGCGAAGCTGTCCTGGACGGTGGCCGCCTCGGTCACCTGGAACGCCTTGACGTTCAGGCTGTGGTCCATGTTGCTGTCCAGCACCATGGCCCGGATCCGGTTCGGGAAGAGCTCGGCGTACATCTGCTGGGCGAGCGTGCCGTAGGAGACGCCGTACGAGGTCAGCTTCTCCTCGCCGAGCGCGGCGCGAATGGCGTCCATGTCGCGCGCCACGTTGGCCGAGTCGATGTGGTCGTACAGAGGGCCGGTGAGCTTGCGGCAGTCCGCGCGCAGCTTCTTGTTGAAGGCGACCCACTTGTCGTAGTCGGCCTGGCTGGTCATGACCGGGTACGGCATCTCGTTGTACACCGAGGCCGAGCAGGTCACCGAGCCACTGCGGGCAACGCCCCGGGGGTCGTAGCTGACGATGTCGAACCGCCGCTGGACGTCCTCGCTGAAGCCGGAGGGGCGAAGGATGTCGTTCACGCCGGAGTTGCCGGGTCCGCCCGGGTTGGTCAGCAGGGACCCGATTCTCGCGGAGGGGTCGGCGGCCTTGCGCCGGGCGAGGGTCAGGTTGACCGTGGGTCCGTTCGGGTCGGACCAGTCGACCGGTACGGCCAGCAGGCCGCACTCGACGGTGGGCTCCTCCTCACACGGCCCCCAGGTGATGCCGCGCTTGCCGATGGCATCCGTGACGTCGTCTCCGGTCACCGTCGCGTGGGCCATCGGAGCGGTTAACAGCGTCGCGAACACCACGAGGGCGGTGGCCAGCAGGGAAGTTCTTCTTGGCACAGTTCTCCTGTCGTTGATCGGCCGGCTCGGTGACCGCGGCGGTGGCACGGCCCTCGGCGAGCGCCTGGGCAGTGGCGAGCCGCCCGGTCGGGCCGTTGGCTCCAAAGATCATGAGCCTACTTTCTTCAGACTTGCGCCGCTACATCCATTTTTGCGTATCTAATATTCATTAGGAGCTGCGTAAAGTCGTAGGTCTGATGAGGCGCTGGAAGCCGGCGGCGGCCTGCCACAGTGCGCCCCTTAGGTGAGCTCACGGATGGCCTGCTCGCCCCGTGCGCGGACGAAGGTTTCGTCGAGCGGCTCGGGCGGGGCGTCGGCTCCCATCTGGCCGTGGCCGCTGTCGGAGGAGCCTACGAGACCGCTGTTCCGTTCCGCTTCCGTTCCGGTTCCGTACCGATGGGCAGGGGAGAAGCCCAGGCGCGTTATTGCCGGCGCCGCGGCGGTGGCAACAGCGACAGGAAGCCGTTGGGGCGCCTGATTTCGCTCCGGGACGGTCCGGGCGTTGGGCTCCCGCACAAGCCAGGCAGCGTCGTTCGTCGGGAGCGCCGAAGATGCCCGGACGGTGGAGGCTTACGGTTCGTTCATGCCGCATCTCGCGCTCGACGACCTGTACCGCCTCGCCATCCCTTCCGATCCCCAGGTGCGTCCCGACGGGGGAGCGGTGGCGTACACGCTGACGACCGCCGTCCGGGACTCCGACGAGAACCGCACCGAGATCTGGCTGGCCGCTCCCGGCGCCGAGCCCCGGCGCCTCGCCGCGGGCAGTGCCGCGCGGCGGTCGCCGGACGGCCGGACGCTGGCGTTCCTGCGGCCGGTGGACGGCAGGCCGCAGATCCACCTGATGCCGATGGACGGTGGCGAGCCCGCACCGGTGACCTCCGCGAAGCTCGGCGCCGGCGCGCCCGTCTGGTCTCCGGACGGCTCCCGCATCGCGTTCGCCGCCCCCGTCGGAACGGGTGAGGACGGCGGGATGCCCGACCCCAACGCCCCTGTCGTGACCGGCCGGCTCGACCACAAAGCCGACGGCGCCGGGCTGCTGCGCGGCCTGACCAGGCACCTGTTCGTCACGGACCTGGCCGGCGGCGAGACCGTCCAGGTCACCCAGGGTGACTTCCACGCGGGCGAGCCGTCGTGGTCGCCCGACGGCCTGCGCCTGGCGTTCGCCGCCGCCATGGACGCCGACCGCGACCTGGAGGCGGGCGGGGCCGCGTACGCCGTCGAGGCGGCCAAGGGTGGTGTGCCGGAGCGGCTGACGGATCCCGGCCTCATCTGCGGCGGCGTCTGGTGGCTCGGCGGCCGGCTGGTCGCCGCGGGGCTGAAGGGCGCCGTGGTGGGGCACGAACGGCTGTTCGCGCTCGGCCCTGGCGGGTGGACCGAGGTGGAGACGGCCCTCGATCGGAATGTCATGACCGGCGCCCCCGGCTACCCCGGCGGCACCCCGGCGCTGCTCGGCGAGGACCTGCTGTTCTGTGCGCGCGATGGTGGCTCGACGCATCTCTACCGTGTCTCCGACGGCGCGCCCGGCGAGCGGCTGGTGCCCGGTGAGGTCAACATCTCGGGGATCAGCACGGCGGTGGGGGCGGTCGCGTACGTGGCGGCGACGCAGCGCAGCGCGGGAGACGTCTACCTGATGACCCCAATCCCGAAAAAAGCAACGCCGGGCGAAATGTCGGATATATCTGGCGCGCCAGCGCCGGATATATCCCGGCTCACCGACTACGGCCTCGACGACGTCGAGTTGTTCACCGCCCGCCGCCGCACGTTCACCGCCCCCGACGGCACCCAGGTCGAGGGTTTCGTCCTGCGCGACGAGACCGCGCGGACGCCCGGCCCCCTGCTGCTCGACGTGCACGGTGGCCCGCACAACGCCTGGTCGCCCGTCTTCGACGGCTTCCACCTCTACCACCAGCTCCTCGCCGCCCGCGGCTGGACCGTCCTCACCGTCAACCCGCGCGCCAGCGACGGGTACGGCGAGGACTTCTACACCGCCTCCCTCGGCGCCTGGGGGGTGAGCGACGCCCAGGACCTGCTCGCCCCCATCGACGCCCTGGTCGCCGACGGCGTCGCCGACCCCGACCGGCTGGCCGTCACCGGCTACAGCTACGGCGGCTACATGAGCTGCTGGCTGTCGGCCACCACCGGCAGGTTCAAGGCCGCGATCCCGGGCGGCTGCGTGAGCGACCTGACGAGCCTGAGCGGCACCTCCGACCTCGGCCACCTGATGAAGGTGCACGAGTACGCCGGTGACCTGGCCGCCCAGTCGCCGATCACGCACGTCGCGGACGTCACCGCCCCGACGCTCATCCTGCACGGCCAGGACGACGACCGCTGTCCCGTGAGCCAGGCCGAGCAGTGGTTCACCGCGCTGCGCGAGCGCCGGGTGCCCGTCGAGCTGGTGCGCTATCCCGGCGCGAGCCATCTGTTCATCCTGAGCGGGCGCCCCTCGCACAGGTACGACTACAACGAAAGGATCATCGCGTGGCTGGAGCAATGGGTCAGCGGCTCGCCGAGCTGATCGCCGAGTACGAGGTTCCCGGCTCGGCGCTGGCGTACTGGCACCAGGGCGTGCTGCACGAGTTCGCGGCCGGCACGCTGAACGTCGACACCGGCGTCGAGGCGACCACCGACGCGCTCTACCAGATCGGCTCGGTCACCAAGGTGTGGACCGCGACTCTGATCATGCAGCAGGTCGAACAGGGCCGGCTCACGCTGGACACGCCGGTCATCGAGGTACTGCCCGAGTTCAGGGTGGCCGACCCCGAGGTCACCAAGAACGTGACGATCAGGCACCTGCTCTCCCACACCAGCGGCATCGACGGCGACCAGTTCATCGACACGGGCCGCGGCGACGACTGCGTGGAGAAGTACGTGGAGGCCTGCGCGACCCTGGCACAGAACCACCCGCTCGGCGTCACCCAGTCCTACTGCAACTCCGGGTTCGTCATCGCGGGCCGGGTGCTGGAGCAACTGACCGGCAAGCGCTGGGACGACGTCCTGCGCGAGGGCGTCTGCGAGCCGCTCGGCCTGACCCACACCTGGACGCTGCCGGAGGACGTGCTGCGCTTCCGCGCCGCGATGGGCCACGAGGACGGCAAGACCACCCCGGTGTGGGGCCTCATGCGGTCGATGGGCCCGGCCGGGCTGATCTGCGCCCGCCCGGCCGACGTGGTCGCCTTCGGCCGCGCCCACCTGGAAGGCGGCCTGCTGGAGAACCCGGCCGCCATGTGGGAGCCGCAGGTCGACATCCCCAACCCGTACACGCTGGGCAGGCAGTGGGGCATCGGCTGGATCATCGACGAGTGGAGCGGGCACAAGGTCATCTCCCACGGCGGCAACACCATCGGCCAGCACGCCATGCTGTGGGCCGTGCCCGGCACCGGAACCGTCGTCTGCGTGACCGCCAACGGGGGCCGCAGCGGCGAGTTCACCCGAGCCGTCGCCACCGAGTTGTTCGCCGAGCTCGACGGCCTGACCGTGCCGCCCACGCCGTCCCTGCCGGAGACACCGGCCGGCGTGGACGTCGCGCCGTACGCGGGCGTCTACGAGCGGGCCGGCGCCCGGATCACGGTGAGCGTGCTCGACGACGGCAAGGCCCGCCTGCGCCTGGAGGCCACCGGCGAGCTGGCCGCCCTGCATGAGCCCGAGGAGTCCGACTTCGTCCCGGTCGATGAGAACCTGTTCCTGTTCCAGGCGCCGGGCACCCGCGACTGGATGGCGGCCGTGTTCTTCGAGCTGGCCGATGGCACTCTGTACATGCACATGGGCGCTCGCGCCACTCCCAAGGTCGGCTGAGGAGAAGGACATGGACCTGCGGGATCGCCTCGCCGAGGCGGCGCGCGAGCATGGCGTGCCCGGCGCGGCCGTCGCGGTGTGGCACGACGGCGAGCTGCACGAGGCCGCCACGGGCGTGGTCAACACGGCCACCGGCGTGGAGACCACGAAGGACAGCCTGTTCCAGGTCGGCTCCACCACGAAGGTGTGGACGGCGGCGCTGGTCATGCAGCTCGTGGAGGACGGCCTGGTCGAGCTCGACCAACCGGTGGGGGAATACCTGCCGGACTTCGCGTTCGGCGGCGTCACCGTCCGGCAGTTGCTCATGCACACGGCCGGCTTCGACGGCGACGTGTTCGAGGACACCGGGCGCGGCGACGACTGCCTGGACACGTTCCTCGAGCACCTGCGCACCGCGGGGCACGTGCACGAGCCGGGCGAGCTGTTCTCCTACTGCAACGCCGGCTACTGCGTGCTCGGCGCGCTGGTGGCCAGGCTGCGCGGCGGCACCTGGGAGCAGGCGATGCGCGAGCGCCTGCTCACCCCCTTGGGTGCCACGCACGCGGCGCTGTTCGGTGAGGAGGCCGTGCTCTTCCGCGCGTCGGCGGGGCACGTCGGGCCGGACGCCACCGTCTACCCCCGCTGGCAGATGCCCCGCTCCAACGCTCCGGCCGGCTCCACCATGTGCCTGGCGCCGCGCGAGCTGGTCGCGTTCGGCCGGGCGCTGGCGGCCGGCGGCCTGGCACCGAACGGCACCCGGCTGCTGTCGGAGGAGTCGGTGGCCGCGATGCTCACGCCGCAGATCCACGTGCCCGGGGTGGGCGGCGCGCTGGCCGACCGCTGGGGTCTGGGAGTGGAGCTGTTCGGCTGGGGCGCGTTCGGCCACGACGGTGGCACGCCCGGGCAGAGCACGTTCTGGCGCGTCGTTCCCGAGTCGGGCTTCGTGATCGCGATGAGCGGGAACGGCGGCTCGTTCTTCGGCCTCATGGACGACGTGGCGCGGCCGGTCATCGAGCAGGCGACCGGCCTGACGATGCCCGCGCGGCCCCTGCCGCCGCAGGCGCCGAAGCCCGTGGACGGCGCCTCGTACGCGGGCCGCTACACCGGCCCGCAGCTCGGCTACGAGGTCGCCGCCGCCGGAGACGGCCTGGACGTCACGCTCATCCCCGGCCCGCTCATGGAGAGCATGGGCTCCACCCGCACGACCACCCGGTACGTGCACCTTCACGGCGAGTCGTTCATCGCCGTCGAGGCCGAGGGCGGCCGGCACGACGTGGTCACGTTCGTGATGCGGGACGGGACGGCCGCCTACCTGCACAACGGCCGTGCGGTGGCCCGTGCCTGACCTGCGGGAGGTGTTCGACGAAGCGGGCGTGCGGGGCTTCCTGCACGCCCGAGAGGTGGACGGCGACGCCGAGATCGGGATGGACCCAGACGAACCCGTCGTGCTCGCCTCGGTCTTCAAGATCGCGATCGCGCTGGAGTACGCCCGGCAGGCCGCCGCGGGCGAGATCGCCCGCGGCGAGCGGCTCACCGTCACCGCGGCCGACAAGGACGGCGGCATCGGCACCTCCGGCTGCCTCGACGACGTGTCGCTCACCCTGCGCGACCTGGCCCACTTCATGATCACGATGTCCGACAACGCGGCGACCGACGTGCTGCTCCGCCGCGTCGGGCTCGCCCGGGTCAACGGCACCCTCGCCACGCTCGGGTTGAGCCGCACGCGGCTCATAGGCGGGTGCGCGGAGCTTTTCCGGCAGGTCACCGAGGACATCGGTGCGGACTGGGACGCCGCCACCGAGGACGAGCTGCGGGCCATGGCCGTACGCGACCCGGCCCGCACCACCGCCGGCACCCCGCGCGAGATCACCACGCTGCTGAGCCTCATCTGGCGCGACCAGGCCGGCCCTCCGGAGGCGTGCGCCGAGGTGCGGAAGGTCATGGGCGAGCAGATCTGGCCGCACCGGCTGGCCGCGGGCTTCCCTGATGAGGTGAAGGTGTCGGGCAAGACAGGCACCCTGTGGGGGATCCGCAACGAGTCGGGCGTCGTCGAGTACCCCGACGGCAAGCGGTACGCCGTCGCCGTGTTCGTACGAAGTGACGTCATCCGGTCCCGCCTGCCCGCCGCGGACGCCGCCATCGGCCGTGCCGCCCGCCTGGCCGTCGACCGGCTCCGCTGATGTCGGTTTTCGTGGACTATCGTGACCGTGTGAGGAACCGTCCCCGTGCCAGTCTGGGACGGATCCTGCAGGACCTCGGCACCACCGTCCTCGACGTGGCGGCCTCACCCGGTGACCTCGACGCCGAGGTCACCGGCGTGCACATCTTCGATCCGCTCGACGAGCTGATCGTCCCCACGGGTGGGATCCTGCTCGCGGTCGGCGTGCGGGGCGCCGCGGAGATCTGCTCCCTCATCGAACGCGCGCCCGCCGCCGCGGGCGTCGTCGTGAAGCTGCCCGTGGACGTCGACGAGCAGGTCCGCGCCACCGTGCTGGAGACCGGCGTCGCCGTGCTCGGCCTCACCCGGGCCGCCTCCTGGGCGCAGGTCGCCGCGCTGCTGCGTTCCCTGCTGGCCGAGGCCGACCTGGCCGAGCCCGAGCAAGGGCCGCAGGGAGACCTGTTCTCGCTGGCCAACGCCGTCTGCGCGCTGCTCGACGCGCCCGTCACCATCGAGGACAGGTCGTCCCGGGTGCTCGCCTTCTCCGGCCGGCAGGACGAGGCCGACCCGGGCCGCGTGGAGACCGTCCTCGGCCGTCAGGTGCCCGAGCGCTACCTGCGGATGCTCGACGAGCGCGGATTCTTCAAACAGCTCTACCAGAGCCGCGCGCCCGTCTACATGGAGCTCGAGGACGAGGGTGTGATCAACCGGGCCGCCGTGGCCGTGCGCAGCGGCGACGAGATCCTCGGCTCGATCTGGGTGGCCGTGCGCGAGCCGCTCAGCGAGCAGCGGCAACGCGCGCTCGCCGACGCCGCCAAGATCGTCGCGCTGCAGTTGCTGCGCGAGCGGGCCGGGGCCGACACCCAGCGGCGCCTGCGCGCCGACCTGCTGTCCACCGTGCTGGCCGGCGGCGGCGACGCGCCCGAGGCGGCGGGGCGCCTCGGCATCGCCACCGCCCGGCTCTGCGTGCTGGCCGCCCAGCTCGTCCCGGACGACACCGCCGCCGATCCCGCCCGCGGCGAGAGCGATCGGCAGCGGTTCTGCGACGCGCTGGCGCTCCACGTCGCCGCCATCCACCCCAAGGCCGCCGCCTCGCTCGTCGGCTCCGTCGCGTATGCCGTGCTGCCGCTGCACTCGATAGGAGACGAGGAGGCGCGGGCCGTACGCGTGGCGGAGAGCTTCCTGGCGAGGGTCGGGCCCCGCCACGCCGCCAACATCGGCGTGGGACGCCTGGCCGCCAACCTTTCCCAGGTCGCCAGGTCGCGCGCGGACGCCGACCGGGCGCTGCGCGTGCTGGGCGCCCGCGGCACCACCGGCCAGGTCGCCGGCTACACGACCGTGCACTTCGAGTCGCTGCTGCTGCAGGTCGCCGACGTGGCCGCGGCCGAGGAGCAGACGCCCACCGGTCCCTACCAGCGGTTGCTCGACCACGACGCCGAGCACGGTACCGAGCTGGCCCCCACCCTGCGGGCCTATCTCGACGCGTTCGGCGACGTCAACGCGGCCAGTGCCCAGGTGCACGTGCACGCCAACACCTTCCGCTACCGGCTCAAGCGCCTGGTCGAGATCAGCGGCCTCGACCTGTCCGACCCCGACGCCCGGCTCACCGCGATGCTGCAGATGCGGATCTTCGGTCGCTAGCACGAGCCTTCCCGGCTTTTTCGTGTGCAGGCACATAGAACCGGATCTGCGCAGGCAGGAAGGTTGTGCACACCCCCCGTGCTCGTCTGGAGTCCTCATGACAAAACCAGCAGTCGCGGCCCTCGCCGGGCTCGCTCTGCTCACGGCCGCGTGCGGAGGCACGACGAGCGGTCCCGAGCAGGGCAAGCCGGCCACCGGCGGCACCTTCACGTTCGCGATCCCGGCCGATCCCGGCGTCCTCGACCCGGCCACGGGCGTGCTGACAGTCACCAACAACGTGCTCGTTCTGGCTTACGACACGCTCGTCTCCGTCGACGAATCAGGGAAGATCATCCCCGAGCTGGCCGAGAAGTGGGACGTCAAGCCCGAGTCGGTCACCTTCACCCTGCGGAAGGGGGTCACCTGCTCGGACGGCTCCCCGGTGACCCCCTCGAACGTGGCCGACAACGTCAACCACATCGCCGACCCCGCCGCCAAGTCGCCGATCTACGGCGTGCTGGTGCCCGTGGGCATGAAGGCGAAGGCCGACGACGCCGCCGGCACCGTGACCCTGTCCATGCCCGAGCCGTTCAGCTTCATCCTGGAGAGCACGCGGACGATGTTCATCGTCTGCGGCAAAGGGGTGAAGGACCGTGCCTCGATCGCTCGGGCCACCTCCGGCAGCGGGCCTTACCAGCTCACCGAGGCCGTCCCCGGCGACCACTACACGTTCAAGGTCCGCCGCGACTACGCCTGGGGTCCCGCCGGCGCCACCGCCAAGGACCTGCCGGAGACGCTCGTGATGAAGGTCGTGCCGAACGAGCAGACCTCCGCCAACCTGCTCATCGCCGGCTCCCTCAACGGCGCCCTCTTCAACGGTGCCGACCGGTCCCGCGTCGAGGCGTCCCCGGGCGTGACCAAACAGTCGATCACGGCTGGCAACGGCCAGTTCTTCTATCACCAGGGCGAAGACCGGCCGGCCCGCGACCCGGAGGTCCGCAAGGCCCTCACGCGGGCGCTCAACCTCCAGGAGCTGGCCGGCATCGCCTCCGGCGGCACCGGCAAGCCGGCCACCGGCCTGGTCCTGGCGCCCCGTCCCTGCCCGGGCGACTCCGTAGCCGGGCATGTGCCCGGCTACGACGCCGCGGCCGCCGCGGCCGCGCTCGACGCGGCCGGGTGGAAGCTCGGCGCCGACGGTTTCAGGGCCAAGGACGGCAAGCGGCTCAGCCTGCGCTACATGTACGCCACCACCCGCGGCCCCGGCTTCCAGGCCGCCGCCGAGTACATGGCGGAGACGTGGAAGAAGCTCGGCGTCGAGGTGAAGCTGAACGGCGTGATCGACACCAAGTTGTCGGAGTCGCTCAACGCCACCCAGGACTGGGACGTCGTGTGGCTGCCTTTCGGCGTCACCCTGCCCAGCCAGCTCGTCGGCTTCCTGTCGGGGCCGCCCGCCCCCAAGGGCGCCAACTTCGCCCACCTGGCCAACAAGCGCTACGAGGAGCTCGTCTCCAAGGCGAGCAAGCTCCCCGCCGCCGAGGCCTGCCCGTTGTGGCTGGAGTCGGAGTCGGCCCTGTTCGAAAGCGCCGACCTGGTGCCCGTGGTGGACAGCACGGCACTGCTGGCCGGCAAGGGCGCCACGTTCCGCACCACGGCCGGGAGCCTGGTGCCCACCTCGATCCGCCTCACGCAAGGAGACTAGTGAGCGTCCCCCGGACCACGCGGCGCCCGGGCAGCAAGGCGGGAAGCATGACCGTGCGCAGGACGCTGCGTACGGCCGTGCGCCGGATCGTGCGGTTCGCCGTGTCGCTGGCGGCGCTGCTGGTGGCGCCGTTCGCGATGATCCACCTCATCCCGGGCGACCCGGTGCGCGCCTCGCTCGGGCCGGCCGCCCCGATCGAGCTGATAGAGGCCCGTACGGCCGCGCTCGGTCTCGACCGCCCCCTGCCTGAGCAGTTCATCACGTACGTCGGCCACGTCCTGACCGGTGACTTCGGCACGTCCTTCCTGACGGGGGAGGCGGTGGGCGACGTCATCGCGGCCCGCCTGCCGAACACCCTGACCCTCGCCCTCCTGGCCACCGCCGTGGCGCTGATCGTGGCGGTGCCGCTCGGGATGTGGGCCGCCGTACGCACCGAGAACGGCCGCAACCGCGGCACCGACCTGGCCTTCGGCACGGTCACCGGCACCGCCGTGGCCGTGCCCGAGTTCCTGTACTCGATCGCGCTGGTGGCCGCGCTGGCCGTCGGCCTCGGCTGGTTTCCGCCCGCGGGCAAGGCCGGGCCGCTCACGTACGTGCTGCCCGTCGCAGCCCTGTCGGCCGGGCCGATCGCCATGATCGCCCGGATCACCCGCGTCGAGACCCTGCGAGAGCTGGGCACCGACTACGTGCGCCTGGCCCGCGCCAAGCGGCTGCCCGCGGCCCGGCTCCACCTGCGGCACGTGCTGCCCAACACGCTCACGGCCACCCTGACCGTGGGCGGCCTGCTGCTGACCTCGCTGATCGCGGGCAGCGTCCTGGTCGAGTACGTCTTCGCCTGGCCCGGACTCGGCCTGAAGATCGTCGAGTCGATCACGCAGAAGGACTACCCGGTCGCGCAGGCCGTGATCCTCGTGTACGGCGCCATCGTGCTGGTCGTGAACCTCGTCGTGGACCTGGTGCTCGGCGCGCTCGATCCCACCTCGGAGATCAAGGAGGTCTCGGCCTGATGCGGGCCAGGACGGCACCGGACGGCCCCCGGGCCGTGGACGGCCACGCGAAGAAGGGGCCGAGGTCCCGGGGCGGCCTGTGGCGCAGCGCCCCGGCGCTGATCGGCGGCGTGCTGGTGCTGCTCATGGCGGTGCTGGCCGTGGCCGGGCCCATCATCTGGGGCGAGGCCGCGGAACGCATCGACGCCGGCGCCATCCTCCAGGGCGCCTCCGCCGAACACCCGCTCGGCACCGACAACCTGGGCCGCGACCTGCTCGCCCGGGTCCTGGTGGCGGGCCGTTACTCGCTGGCCCTGGCGCTGGCGGCCACGCTCATCGGCGCCGTCGGGGGCACCCTGCTCGGCGCGCTCCCGTCCGTGCTGCCCCGCCGGGCCGCCCGGATGGTCACCGGCACGGTCAACGCGCTGGTGGCCTTCCCCGGCCTGCTGCTGGCCATGTTCACGGCGGTGGTCACCGGGCTCGGCGCGCGTGGTGCGGTGCTCGGGATCGGCGTGGCCATCGCGCCCGGCTTCGCGCGGCTCACCCAGACCCTGGCCGCCTCGGTCTCAGGCGCCGACTACGTGGCCGCGGCCCGCATGCTCGGCGTGCCCCGCCGCCGCATTCTCGCCCGGCACATTCTGCCCAACATCGCCGAGCCGCTCATCCTCAACCTCGCCCAGTCGCTCGGCGGCGCGCTGCTCGGCCTGGCCGGCATGTCGTTCCTTGGCCTCGGCGTGCAGCCACCGGACTTCGACTGGGGGCGCCTGCTGTTCGACGGGTTCGCGCGGATCTACGTCACGCCCGTGGTCGCGGTCGGTCCAGCGGCGGCCGTCGCGCTGGCCGGCATCGGCTTCAACCTGCTGGGCGACACCCTGGCCAGGGCCGCCGCCCGGTCCCCGGCCGGGCAGCGCGACAGCGTCCGCCCTGAGCCACCGGAACCGGCCGGGCAGCCGGACCCGGACGCCGTCCTCGAGGTCCGCGACCTGACCGTCTCGTTCCCGGGTGGTTCGATTCCCGTACGCGAGCTGTCGCTGACCGTGACGCCGGGGGAGATCGTCGGCCTGGTGGGAGAGTCCGGCAGCGGCAAGAGCCTGACCGCCGCCGCCATCGGCGGCCTCGTTCCCTATCCCGGATCAGTGACGTACGGCCGGCTGGTCCTCGGCGGCGCCGACGTCGCCACCATGTCCGGCAAGGAACTGGGCACCGCGCTCGCCATGGTGTTCCAGGACCCGATGGCCTCGCTCAACCCCGCGCTGAAGGTCGGCGGCCAGCTCGCCGAGGTGGCCGTCGTGCACCAGGGCGCGAGCCGCGCGGATGCCCGCCGCCGCGCCGTCGACCGGCTGCGCCACGTCCAGCTGCCCGACCCCGCCAAGCACGCCGTCCAGCATCCGCACGAGCTGTCCGGCGGCATGCGCCAGCGCGCGGTCATCGCGATGGGCCTCATGGGCACGCCACGCCTGATCATCGCCGACGAGCCCACGACCGCCCTCGACGTGACCGTGCAGCGGCAGATCCTGCGGCTGCTGCGCGAGGTCGTCGAGGAGACGGGCGCGGCCCTGCTGTTCATCTCCCACGACATCGCCGTCGTCGGCGAGCTGTGCGACCGCGTCGTCGTCATGTACGCGGGTCGGGTGGTCGAGGAACTGTCCGCCGACCGGCTCGCCGACGGTGCCGCGCACCCCTACACCAAGGCGCTCATCGCGTCCCTGCCCGACCTCGACACCGACCGGAGCCGCCCGTTGGCCGGCATCCCCGGCACCCAGCCGGCCCCGGCGCAGGTCGGCGCGGGCTGCGCGTTCGCCGGCCGGTGCTCGCTCGCCACCGAACA
The DNA here is from genome assembly GCF_053603495.1 of Nonomuraea sp. NPDC004186. NCBI lineage: Bacteria > Bacillati > Actinomycetota > Actinomycetes > Streptosporangiales > Streptosporangiaceae > Nonomuraea > Nonomuraea sp. NPDC004186. The sequence goes on from NZ_JBSGFQ010000078.1 coordinate 16,090, forward strand.
ATGCCGGACGGAACGTCCCGAACTCGTGGTCCATGGCCCGCGGCAGCGGGTCGCCTGCTGGGAGGTCACCTCGTGAGGATCGAAGGGCTGACCGTGCGCTACGGCGGCTTCACCGCGGTCGACGACGTCACCCTGGAGATCCCCGACGGCCACGTCGTCGGCCTCGTCGGCGAGTCGGGATCGGGCAAGTCGTCGCTGGCCAGGGCCGTGAGCGGGCTCGTGCCCTACACGGGCGGGATCGAGGGAGCGCCACGGATCCAGATGGTGTTCCAGGATCCGTACGCGTCGCTGGACCCGCGCATGACGATCGGCGAGACGGTCGGGGAGGGCATCGAGAAGCGCCGCCGTGCCACGGAGGTGCCGCGGCTGCTCGGTCTCGTCCAACTGCCCGCCGAGCTGGCCGGACGTTACCCGCGCGAGCTGTCGGGCGGTCAGCGGCAGCGGGTGGCGATCGCCCGTGCCCTGGGCGGCGACCCCGCCCTGCTGGTCGCCGACGAGATCACCGGCTCGCTCGACGTGTCGGTCCAGGGGGCCGTGCTCAACCTGGTCCGCGGGCTGCGCGACGAACTCGGACTGTCGATGTTGTTCATCTCGCACAACCTGGCCGTCGTCCGGTACGTCGCCGACACGATAGCCGTCATGCACCACGGCCGGATCGTCGAGCACGGGCCCGCCGAGCAGGTCGTCGGCGAGCCGGCGCATGACTACACGCGCGCGCTGCTGGCAGCGGTGCCACGGCTCAGAGGGTGATCCACGCGGTGGAGGCGGTCACCTCGGCTCCTGGCCCCGCCTCACGTCTCAGGGCCGAGCGCCGTCCTGGCCGGGACCGCGCTCGCCGCTTCCTTGAGCTCGACGAAGATCGCGTACGTTTCGGTGTCGCCGATGTTCTGCCCGGCGTGCTCTTGCGCGCTCAGCCACCGCACCTGCCCCGCCTCCAGCGCGAGCTCGACCTGATGCCCGCCCGAGGTGAGGCGGCGGGTGAAGGACGACAACGTGACCATCACGCTGTCGGGATGCTCGTGCGGGGAGGTCGCGTCCCCCGGCCGGTCCCGGTAGCGGAGCACCCTGACCCGCTCGTTCTCGAAGACCACCGTGTACAGATCCGGGTTCGTCACCGCGGGATCGGCGCTCATGAACACCTCGCAGAGGCTTCGGCTCATCAACGGCTACATGGGATGACGGTACCATGATGGGCATGTCAGTACCATATGAGCTGACCGGCCGCCGACAGCAGAAAGCCCGCACCCGCCGATCCCTGGTCGAGGCCGCCCGTCACCTGCTGGCCGAAGGCGCCGACCCCACCGTCGAAGACGCCGCCGCCGCGGCCGGGATCTCCCGCACCACCGCCTACCGGTACTTCCCCAACCAGCACGCCCTGCTGGCCGCCGCCCACCCCCAGATCGAGCAGGCATCCCTGCTGCCCCCAGACCCGCCTGCCGACCCCGCGGCCCGGCTGGAGCTGGTGATGACCGCTTTCACGCAGCTCACCCTCGACTGGGAGCCGCAATTGCGGGCCTCGCTGCGCCTGTCCCTGCAACCCGAGAGCGGCCGGCCGGCACTGCGCGGTGGGCGGGCCATCGGCTGGATCGAAGACGCCCTGGCCCCGCTCCGCGACAGCCACCCCGGCCTGGACATCCGCCGGCTGGCCGTGACCATCCGCTCGGCCACCGGCATCGAATCGCTCATCTGGCTCACCGACATCGCCGGTCTCACCCGGCAGCAGGCGGCGGACACCATGCGGTGGTCAGCCCTTGCACTGCTCACCACAGCTCTCGACGAACACCGTCCCCGTTCCTGAACCCTGCGACCCGATCCCGGTCGAGCCCGTCACGCATGGCTCGGACGCCTGCCGTCAGGGTCGTCTCCGCGTTCTGCGTCAGGACGGCTGTCCCGCGCGGCGCAGGTACGCCTCGATCCGGTCGAGCGCTCCCACCCAGACCTGCTTGACGAAGAAGTCGCGGATCTCGGGTGCCGGGAAGCCGCTCTGCACGACCGTGAACAGGGTGCCGCCCTCGTGCTCCTCGAAGGTGACCTCGACAGTGGTGGTCATGGTCATGCCGTCGGGAGTGCTGCCGGTGGACTCGCTGAGCAGGCGGTGCGGGCGGTCGATCTCCAGGAAGGTCTGCGTCTCACGGAACAGGTTGTCGGCGTCCGGTCCCCAGACCGCGGTCTGCCGGCCTCCGACGCGCAGGTCGACCTCGATCTCGACGATGCCGGGCTCCTCGTCGAGGATGCTGAACCAGATCTTCTGCTTCTCGGCGTCGGTGTAGGCGTCGAAGACCTCCTCGGGGGTCGCGGGCAGCACGCGGGTCGTGCGCAACTGGATGGCCTCGGTGTCGTTCCGCGTCATCGCTCGGTGTCCTTCCCGGTGTTCGCCTCAGGGGCGTTCTTGAGGGTGAAGTAGGCGTCGAGGCCGTCGAGCCGGCGCTCCCACAGGCGCTGGTAGAACGTGATCCACGACATGGCGTCCTCCAGGCGCTCGGCTCCCAGACGGCACTGCCGCGATCGGCCGACCTTCTCCGTCGTGACCAGTCCGGCGTTCTCCAGGACGTGCACGTGCTTCTTCATGCCGGTGAGCGACATGCCGAAGGGTTCGGCCAGCTCGCCGATCGTGGCGGGACCCTGGCCGAGCCGGATGAGTATCTGCCGCCGGGTCCCGTCCGCGAGGGCGGCGAACGTGCGATCGAGGACCTCTTGCTGAACCATATGGTTTACTTTACGACACTGAACCGATTGGTGCAATAAGCGCGGCGATCCGGAAGGCGGCGCCTACGTCGCGGCGGCCCGGACGCCGAGGACGACGAGCACCACGGCTGTCACCTTGCCGAGCGCCCGCTTGAAGCGGGCCTTGCGCACGAGGTGCGCCCCTTGGTGGATGAGGGTCGTCCAGGTCAGCAGCCACACCGCCATCAGCAGGGCGTGGGCGGTGGCCAGGGTGAGGATCTGCCCGCCGAGGGGACGGCCGGGCTGGATGAACTGCGGGACCAGGGTCAGGTAGATGGAGGCGGCCTTCGGGTTGAGTACGTTCGCGAGCAGGGCTTGGGTGTAGACGGAGCCGGTCCGTTTCGGCTGTTCCGTGCGCGGGGGAGGTGGGGGCAGGGTGGTGGAGCGCCAGGTCCACAGGCCCAGGCCGACGAGGTAGGCCGCGCCGAGGAGTTTGACGGTGGCGAAGGCCTGGCTGGAGTGCATGACGAGCGCCGACAGGCCGGCGACGGCCAGGGTCGCGTGCGCGTACAGGCCGGTGACCGTGCCGAGGATGACGGGGAGAGCCTGGCGGCGGCCGCCGGTCGTGACGTGCTGGATCAGCAGGGTCAGGCTGGCGCCCGGAGTGGCGATGACGGGCAGGATCGCCAGCAGGAACGCGGCGACCGCGTACGGGTGGATCATGCCGGGAGCACGACGCGGTAGTGGGTGGTGAGGCGGAGGTCGTCGTCCAGGATGTGGAAGGCGAGGCCGGGCGGTTGCTCGCGGTCGGCGGGCCGGTCGCCCTCCCACGGCAGGCGCAGGGTCCAGGTGACGGCCGGTCCGACGATCAGGGGGCGGCCGGCGAAGGTGGAGGCGGCGGCGGTGTGAGCGTGGCCGGTGAGCACGGCGACGACGTGGGGGTGGGCGTGGAGCAGCGCGGCCAGGGCTTCGGGCTCTTGTAGCCGTGCGGAGTCGGGCAACGGGTGGTGGAGTTCGACGGGCGGCTGGTGGAAGGCGATCAGCGCGGGGGTGTCCGGGGCGAGCCCGTCGAGGGTGGTGTGCATCCAGGCGAGGGTTTCGGGGTCCAGGCGGCCCTCGTCATGGCCGGGGATGGTGGAGTCGCACATCAGGATGGCGGTGCCGGCGATGTGGTGCACCTGGTTGACGGGGCCGGGGCCGGTCGGGCGGCGCAGCAGCGCCTTGCGGTAGGCGGGGCGGACGTCGTGATTGCCGGGGCAGGTGAGCACCGGGAAGGGGGCGTCCAGGATCGCGGCGGCCTGCTCGTACTCGGCCTCCTCGCCGTGATCGGCGATGTCGCCGGTGACCAGCAGGGCGTCGACCGGGCGGGGCAGGGCTCTCAGGTAGTCCATGACCCGGGTGGCGCGCCGGGTGGCCCTGTCGGTGCCGTCGAGGTGCAGGTCGCTGATCTGGGCCAGCAGCAACGTCATCGTACGATCTCCCGCTTGGTCTCTAATGGTTAAATAAGATTTAGCGTTAGGAACATAAGGTATGGATGGGACGCAAGCAACCGGGAGGTTCGAGTGGAGCGCTGGCCGGCCCTGGAACTGGCGAGCACGATCCGTCACGACGGCGACGGCGGTGTCGCCGACGACCTGGCGACCTTGCAGAGTGCGACCCGCTGGATCCACCAGCAGGCCGAGCTGCTGGCCGGCCACGTCGACCTTGCGGGGCTGACGATGGACGAGGAGCTCAGGAGCGAGATCGTCGAGTTGCGCCGGGCCGTGCGGGCGCTGTTCGCGCGGGCAGTCAGCCCGGCGCCGCCCAGCCGGGCCGACGCCCATCGGCTGATGCCCGCCGAGCTGGCGCTGGCGCACCTCAACGCGGCGGCCGCCCGTGAGGCGATCGTCCCGCAACTTGACTGGCCCGAGGGCGGGACACCTCGTACGGCAGTGTTGTCGGGCGAGCGCGACGCCGGCGTCCGGCTGATCGCCGGCCTGGCGCGGGCCGCCATCGATTTTCTGAGCGGTCCGCAGCGTGAGCAGTTGCGGTCCTGCAACGCGCCGCGCTGCGTACGCTACTTCGTCAAGAGCCACGGGCGGCAGGAGTGGTGCAAGCCGTCCTGCGGCAACCGCGCCCGGGCGGCACGCCACTACCAGCGTCACAGCGCCACGGCCGCCCGAGACCTGCCCGGGACCTGACCGCCTACGCCTTCGGAAGAACTAGATCAACTCGTGCCGGTGGGCGGCCGTGGCGGCTTGGACGCGGCTGCGTACGCCGAGCTTGGCGAGGATGTTGCTCACGTGCGCGCCCGCCGTCTTGACCGAGATGAACAGCTCCTCGGCGATCTGCCGATTGGTACGGCCGTCGGCGACCAGGCGCAGCACGTCCCGCTCGCGCGGCGTGAGGCCGAATTCGCGCTCCTCGGCCGGCTCGGTTCCGACCTGCACGGCGAGGGGGATCCGGGCCAGGCGCGCCAGCCGTTCGATCCGGGCACGCAGGGGCTCTGCCCGCAGGCGGCCCGCCTCCCGGGAGGCGTCGGTCAGATGGGAGGAGGCAGCGGAGCGGTCTCCCGTCTCCGCGGCGTGTTCCGCGGCCCGCAGCAGGGCCAGAGCCTGGGGGTACGGCTGGCGAAGATCTCTCCACGCGGCCGCGACGCGGGCCCAAAGGTCAGGCTGTCCGGTCGCGGCGGTGCGGGCGAGGCGGTGGGCCTCCTGGACGGGCCCGATCACCGGCAACGCGGCCGCGGCCTCGGCCAGGCCGGGTACGGGCAGGGACGCGCCCGCCTCGATCACCGGCCACAGGTAGCGCGGGCTCGTTCTTCCGCTGCTCAGCGCCTCCTCCACGAGTCGCGCGGCGTCGGCCGTGCGCCCCTGCGCTCTGCGCAGATCCACTTCCAGACGCACCAGCAGGAGGTGGTCCTGGGCATAGGACGTGCCTCTGGTGAAGACCTCGCGGGCGTGGGTCGCGGCGTGCTCGGCGCCTGCGAGGTCGCCTCTGGCCAGCGCGATCGTGCCGGTCAGCACCATCAGGTACGCGCGAAGGCTGGGTGTCGGGGTGATCCGCAGGGCGTGTTCGACGATCTCGGTGGCCTCGTCCCACCGGCCCAGCGCGATCAGCGCCTCCGCGAGGTTGCCCGCGTGGGTCGGGCCCGCGGTGCGGGCGAGACCCGCCCGCGTGGCGGCGGCGAGTCCCTGGCGGGCCGCCTCGGCCGCTTCGGCGTACCTGCCGGCACCCTGCAGGACGTCGGCCTCACAGCGATAAGCGTGCAAAAGCGCGCCCTCGTCACCGATGCGGCGGGCCGTCGCCTGGGCGGTGATCAGGTGAGGCAGCTGGGCGTCGAGGTCGCCCGCGCGTGCCCGCGCGTACGTCAGATTGACGGTGGCCATGACCTCAGCCCTGGCATCGCCCGCGGCCTGCGCCGCTTCCCGCGCCTCGCGGGCGGCGACGCGGCCTTCCTCTTCCAGCGGGACCGTGAGGAGGCGATTGGCGAGCAGATTGAGTACGGTCGCGCGTGCCGGATGCCCGTCCGGTGTGAGCCGGGCGGCTTCGCGTAGGTCGTCCAGGTCGCCCGGCAGGCCGAGGAGGTGGCGCAGTTCGCCGCGGTGGGCGATCAGCCAGCCGGCACGCGCGGGATCGACCTCGGCCGGGAGCGCTGCCTCGACCAGCTGGACGGCGGTCGAGTTCTCGCCCGCGGCGACGGCGGCGCGTATCGCTTCGTCGAGCACGCCGGCCTTGGAGGTGGCCGGATCGGGCGCCTGATCCCACAGCTCCAGCACGCGAAGGAGCATGTGCAGGTGTTCCGCGTGCGCCAGGGACGCCGCGGCCTCGGCGGCGGCGCGGCGGGCGGCCGCCAGCGTCCTGGCCGGATGGCGCTTGGCGGCGTGCCAGTGCAGGGCGGACTCGTACGCCGCCCGGCCCAGCGGGGCGAGCTCCGGGTCCGTCTCCAGGGCTTCGGCATAGCGTACGTGAAGGTGCCCGCGTTCCCCGGGAAGCACGTCCTCGTAGAGCACCTCCTGGATCAGCGTGTGACGGAACGCGTACACCTCCTCCTCGATCAGCAGGAGGTTCGCGCTCACCGCGGGGCGCAGCGCGTCGGTGAGGCCGGCGTCGTCCAGCCCCGTGACGGTGCGCAGCAGCGCGTGGCCGACCCGGGCGCCGCCGACGGCCGCGGCGTGGACCACCCGGCGGGTTTCCCGCGGCAGCCGGTCCAGCGGGGTGATCAGCAGGTCGCGAATGGACGCGGGCACCGGCGCGCCCGCCCGGGCCGACAGCGCCTCGACGAACAGCGGATTGCCCTCGCTGCGCCGGACGACGTCCTCGATGACCGCGGGGGCCGGCTCGCCGCCGAGCAGGCCGCGAAGCTGCCGGACCACCTCGCCCCTGCTGAGCCGGCCGAGCTCCATCCGGGTCGTCCACGGCCGGCGATCCCATTCGGCCAGCACGGGGCGGAGCGGATGCGTCCGGTGCAGGTGGTCGCTCCGGTAGGTCACGACCAGGAGGAACGCCGCGGCCGCCTGCTGGTTCCTGATGAGGAAGTCGAGCAGCTCCCGGCTTGAGCGATCGCTCCAGTGGGCGTCCTCGGCGACGATCACCAAGGGCCGGTCCTCGGCGAGGTTCTCGAACAGGGTGAGGAACTCTTCGAAGAGCCGCGCCTGCGTCAGGGCGGGATCGCCGTCACCGGCGGGCCGGCCCAGGAGCGGCAGCAGCCTGCCGAGCTCACCGGGCTCGCCACGGGGCAGGAGGCGGAGGAAGCCGTCCGCGCCGATCTCGCGCAGCAGGCGGCGCAGCATGGCGGTGAACGGCGCGAACGCCAGGCCGTTCTCGCCCACCTGGGGGCAGTCTCCCGAGAGCAGCCACGCCTCTCCAGCCAGCGGCGCCGCGAACTCGGCGATCAGCCGGGACTTGCCCACCCCGGCTTCGCCGCCGAGCAGCACGGTGGCGGGAGAGCCTTCCCGGGCATGCGCGTAGGCCGCGTCCAGAGCGGCCAGCTCCGCGTCCCTGCCTACGAAGACCATGGGACACAGGCTCTCAGATCGGGATGAAACCTAGGGATGGCGGATAGGGCATTCGCCCGATGTGTTCGGCGGCCGTTCTGGCGAGGCTGGCCCGGTGATCCAGACCGGTGTGCAACCGCTGCTCCGCGGTCCGATGGTCATCCTGGGGATGACCTCGGTCGCTGCGATGACGAGCTTCTACCTGCTTGTTCCGATCGTTCCGCTGTACGCGACGTCAGGTGGTTCGGGGGATATGGGCGCCGGGTTCTCCACCGGCGTCACCATGCTGGCGACCGTGCTCATGGAACTGGCCATGCCGGCATTGCTGGCCCGGTACGGCTACCGCGTCGGCATGGCGCTGGGCGTCCTCCTCCTCGGCGTTCCCCCGGCCCTGCTGGTCCTGTCCTCCGCGTTGCCGATGGTGCTGGCCACGAGCCTGGCGCGCGGGGCCGGCCTGGCCATCGTGGTCGTGGTGGGCCCCGCCATGGTGGCCGAGCTGGCCCCGGCCGAACGCCGGGGCGAGGCGCTGGGCGCGTACGGCGTGGCCGTCGGGATCCCCGCGATCCTGGGGCTGCCGACCGGCTTGTGGCTGGTTCCGCTCATCGGCTACGGGCCGGTCTTCCTCGCGGGGACGGGGCTGGCGCTGCTCGCGCTCATCGGGATTCCAGGACTGCCCGCGAGGGCGGCGCCGGTCGAGCAGCATGGGGGCGTCCTTCGCGCTCTGCGCCACGCCGGTCTCGCCCGGCCCGCCATCGTCTTCGCGACGATCACGCCGGCGGCCGGCGTGCTGCTGACGTTCCTGCCGCTGGCCGTCCCCGCCGGCTCAGCGGGGACGGCCGCGACGGCGCTGCTCGCACACTCCTGCGCGATGCCGCTCGCACGGTGGGCGGCCGGCCGATACGGCGACCGCCACGGCCAGTCCGTCCTGCTGATGCCGGCCGTGCTCGCCGCGGTCATCGGGATGGCCGGGATCGTCTGGCTCGACAACCCCTACGCGGTGATCGCGGGGGCGGCGCTCTTCGGCGCCGGGTTCGGCGCCGCCCAGAACGTCACCCTGGTGCTGATGCTCGCGCGGTCCTCCTCCTCCGCGTTCGGCCGGGTGAGCGCGCTGTGGAACCTCGCCTACGACGGCGGGATGGGGATCGGCGCCGTCGGGTTCGGACTCGTGGCCGGGCCCGCGGGATATCCGGCGGGGTTCGCGCTGATCGCCGCGGTGCTGGCTCTCGCCGTTCTTCCCTCCTGGCTCGACACCCGATCGGAAAGGAAACCCATCAATGAGCGATGACCTGCGGCGCGCCGTGCAGAAGGCGCTGCCGGGCGTACGAGCCGACCTCGAAGCCCTCATCCGCATCCCCTCGGTGAGCGCCGACCCGGCCGCTGCCGAGGACGTGCGCCGTTGCGCGGAGCTGACGGCACAGCTCTTCCGCTCCGGCGCCGCGCAGGAGGTGGAGATCCTGGACGACGTCCCCGGCGGCCGGCCGGTGGTCCTCGCCCGTTGCCCCGCACCACCCGGCCGTCCCACCGTGCTGCTGTACGCCCACTACGACGTGCAGCCCGCCGGCGATCCGGCCCTGTGGTCGAGCAGGCCGTTCGAGCCGCGCGAAAGTGGCGGGCGGCTGTACGGCCGCGGATCCGCCGACGACAAAGCGGGAATCGCCACCCACCTGGCCGCGTTGCGCGCGCACGGCGGGTGTCCGCCGGTCGGAGTCGTCGTCATCGTCGAAGGAGAGGAGGAGATCGGCTCCCCGACGCTCGGCGCCTTCCTCGACCGGCACCGTGACAGGCTCGCCGTCGACGTGATCGTGCTGGCCGACTCGGAGAACATCGACGTCGGCGTCCCTTCGTTCACCACCACGTTGCGCGGCATGGCCAACTGCGTCGTCGAGGTGCGGACGCTGGCGGAGAGCGTGCATTCCGGCACGTACGGCGGGGCCGCTCCCGACGCGCTCACCACGCTGTGCCGCCTGCTCGCCACCCTCCACGACGAGGACGGCCACGTCGCGGTGGACGGCCTGGTCACCGGCAGCCCGCCGCGGACGGGCTACCCCGCGGAACGGTTCCGGGCCGAGGCAGGCGTGCTCGACGGCGTCAGGCTGCTCGGCTCGGGCGGCATCCCCGAACGGGTCTGGACCGGACCCGCGGCGACCGTCCTGGCCATCGACGCGCCCGCCGTATCCGGAGCCGCCAACGCCCTCACCGCATCCGCCCGAGCCAAGGTGAGCCTGCGCATCGCGCCGGGCGACGACGCGGTACGGGCCCGCGCCGCACTGGCCAGGCACCTCCGCGACCACGCACCCTGGGGCGCGCAGGTCGAGGTCACCGAGGCGGAGATCGCGCAGCCCTGTGCGGTCGACACCCGGGGTCCGGCCTTCGACGCGGCACGCCGCGCCTATCAGCGGGCCTTCGACGCCGACGTGGTCGATCTCGGAGGCGGCGGCGCCATCCCCTTCGTCGCGGAATTCGCCGCCGCGTACCCGAAAGCCGCCGTCCTCATCACGAGCCCCGGAGGCGACCCAGCCGCCCGTGCCCACAGCACCGACGAGAACCTGTACCTGGCCGACTTCGAACGCGCCTGCCTCGCCGAGGCATTCCTGCTCACCGAACTCGCGGACTGGGGCTCCCGCGCTCAAGAGCAGCTGTCGCGGTACGGAAGGTCCGGGACGTAGGCCCTCCATTCAGCGGTGGTGAGGGAGCCGCCCGCCCGCCGGCAGATCGCCCGGATGACGCCGGCAGGCTCGACGACGTGCGTCCGCGCCACCCCGTTGAGATCAAGGGTGACGACGCCGGCCCCGTCAGCCGTGAAGGCGATCGACTGGAGCTGCCCCATCTCCGAATCCCGGCCTCCCCCGAAGTCACGCAGCGTACCGAGGCTCGTTCCCGTGACCGGATCGAACAACCGCACCCTGCCGTCCGTCGCGCCGACCGCGACGACGTCGTCACGCGGGGAGTAGGCGGCGATCGACAGATCGCCGGACTTGTCGCGGACGACCGGCCCGAGGCGCTTGCCGGCGGTGTCCCACAGCGTCAGGCGGCCTCGGGAGTCCAGGACCACCACGCCGTCGCCCTTGTGGAGGAAGAAGATCCGGCGGCCGACGGTGTCCCTTCCGCTGGCGCTGAAGGGCCCGGTCACCGGCCGTCCGGTGGCGGCGTCGAGCAGGCGCTGGCCGGCACCGGCGAGAGCCAGCCGCCTGCCATCGGGGGAGAAGGCCACGTCGTTCGTCTCCGGGAGCGTCGTGTTCCAGAGCTTCCGCTTGGCCTTCCAGTCCCATACCTGGGCGGCGTACTTGAGCACGGCGCGGCCATCGTCCGGGCTGCGCAGGACGAGCGCGAGGCGGGTGCCGTCCGGGCTGAAGCTCACCACGTGGGGCTCCAGATCTCCCGGGTCGATCTGGCCCAGGACGGCTCGCGTGGCGACGTCCACGATCTTCACCGTGCCCTGGTCCACCGCGGCCAGCAGCCTGCCGTCCTTGCTGAAGTACGCCTCCTCCGTGGCGGGCAGAGCGCCCACCGCCTTGTTGCTGCGCACGTCGCGCAGCTGGGTCCGGTCGCCGGTCTGGGTCACCGAGAGCTGCCCGTCCGGGCTCAGCCTGCCGAAATTGGTCGAAGAGTCCGCCGGGGTGACGGAGAGGTCGGAGACGTCGACGGAGAAGACCCGGTCCTCGACGAGGTAGCGGAATGTCCGGCCGTCGAAGGCGCCCTGGGGCTGCTCGCCGTCAGTGTCCATGTTGCCCAGCAGCGGCACCGCGGTGAGCAGCTGGGCGTCGGCCATCCGCCAGAACTGGACCTCCTCGCCGGTGATCGAGGCGAGCAGCTTCCCGTCCCCGCTGACCGTCACCGCGCCGCGGTTCCAGGTCCCCTGTGTGCCGGCGCCGTCCTTGACGCCGATGTCCACGACGGACCTGTCCTCGACGTCGGTCAGGCGCACCGACTTCGCCCGCGGCGTCGCCTGCCACCTGCCGTCCGCGCTCGCCGTCGCGGCGACCGTGGAAGGCCGCGTGCGCTCGCCGGTCCGCGGGTTCCACTGCTGGTACTTGTCGGGGTCACGGATCACCACCGTCCGGTCGTCCGCGCGGACGATCTCCGCCCAGCCGTTCACGAGGTCGAGCGGGCGATCGAAGACCCAGGTCCCGATGGCCGTTCCGCCGGACAGCTCCCAGGCCCGGATCCGCTTGTCCGTCAGGACGACGAGCGTACGGCCCGAAGGGGCCAGGGCCACCGCGGTCACCTGGTCTCCGGCCAGCCCCAGCCGGTTGATCCCACCGATCCGCTTCCCGGTGCGCACGTCCCACACCTGGGCGGTGTCCTGGCTGACGTCGGCCAAGGTACGCCCGTCGGCACCGAGGGCCCGGACCGTGTCACCGGCGCTCACCCGATCCGTGAACGTCGCCGACTCGCGCTGCGCGAGCGCCGTCATCAGCCCTGCCCTGGTGAGCGGCGTGCGGTCCAGGCTCCACGCCGCCACGCTCAGCCGCATCGCCAGCATCGGATCCGTGACGCGTACCTGTTGCACGAGCCCGGCCAGCCGGGTCGCCTCCGACCTGCCGAGCGACGCGGTGACCTCCTCGGCGCGCCGATCGGCGACCAGGCCCTGCTGGACGGCCAGCCCGCCGGCCACCAGCGAGATCACCAGCAGCCCGCCGAGGGCGAGCGACACCAGCCGGGCACGCTTGGCACCGCGTCTGGACAGGTCCGCACTCGCCTGGAGGAAACCTCGCTCCACCGGGGCCAGCGTGATGTCGCGCCGAGAGTTGGCCGCCCACTGCAGGGCGTCGTCCAGCCTGCTGCCGCGGAACAGGTCGCCGTCCCGCCGGCCGGCCCCGTCCCACCGGCGCGCCGCCGTGAGGATCTCCCGGTGGACCGCCAGCCCGTCGCGGTTGTTGCCGATCCAGTGCCTGTACCTGGGCCAGGCGTGCGGCAGGGCCGGCCGCGCCAGCCAGATCTCCTCGCCGCCCGTGGCCAGGAGGTACGTGAACACCTCCAGAATCCGGTTGATCGCCGCCGTCTCGTGCTGCCCCCTCCCCTGGAGGAGCTCGGCCCGGGCCGCCCGCCGTCCGATCAGCTCCCCGTGCTCGTCCACGGTGACCAGCCGCAGGAAGACCTCGGCCACCATCTCGCGCTCGGCGGGCCCGAGCATCGCGTACGCCTCCTCCGCCAGCGCGCCCAGCGCGGGGTCGTCGGCCGTCACCGCGATCCGGGTGGCCTCGCGGCCGCCCACGGCGAGCAGCCCGGCGACATCCAGCTGCCCGCCGCCGCTGACCAGGCCGAGCAGCAGCTCCCGGGAGGTCGGACGGTCCAGCGGATCCTTGGCCAGGGCGGCGGCCACCAGCGGGTGCAGCGACTCCGGCAGCACGCTGAGATCCGGGCTGGCGGACAACACGCGGTGCATGACCCCACCCAGGCTCTCGGCCTGGAACGGGTCCTCGCCGGTGGCGGCGAACATCATGATGCCGGCCCAGGCGAACACGTCCGCCGGCGCCCCCGCCCGGTGCCCGGTGAACACCTCCGGGGCCATGTACGTGGGCGTTCCCGAGACCAGGCCGGTCTCGGTGAGCGACATCTCCATCGTCCGGGAGATGCCGAAGTCGATCACTCGCGGGCCGTCCGGCCCGAGCAGCACGTTGTCCGGCTTCAGATCGCGGTGGATCACGCCTGCCTCATGGACGGCGGTCAGGGCGGTGGCGATGGCGGTGGCCAGCCGGTGCAGGTCCCCGCCCACGAACCGGCGGCCGTCGAGGACGACCTGACGCAGGCTCGGCCCTTCGACGTACTCACTGACGATGTACGGGCGAGTCCCCTCCAACTGGGCATCGAGCACGCGCGCGGTGCAGAACGAGGCCACCCGCTGCGCGGCCGTCATCTCCCTGCCCAACTGGGCGGCCTGGTCGCTGTGCAGGACCTTGATCGCGACGCGGCGGGCGTCCTCCGTGTAGGCCTCGTAGACGACCCCCTGGCCGCCCGCGCCCAGCCGCCCTGCCAGCCAGTACTGCCCCAGCCGCTGCGGATCCCCATCCAGCAGTTTCGTCGCCATACATCATCCCCGTTTGTCAGTGACTATGCGGGATTCGATGCGCCCGGCCCGAATAAAGTTCGATCACGAGAGCTCACTCGTACGGCGCCGAGGACGCGCGAGCAGAGCCTCAGCCTGCGCCATCGGTAAGGGGACGACCAGCGTCCCTCCCACGACCAGGAGCACCCGCACCGCCGACCCCGCCGACCCCGGCGACGGCGGAGCGGGTGTGCATCCGATGCGATGTACACCTCTTGCCGCCATTTGTTACGGATGTAACATGGCGGCGTGACGGATCCTACGGACGAGGCGGGATGGTTGCTGGTCAGCGTGTCCACGGCCGGGGCCGCGCCGACGCTTCGTGTGCAGGTGTGGCGCAAGCTGCGTTCGCTGGGGGCGTTGTATCTGCAGCAGTCGGTATGTCTGCTGCCCGAGCGGGAGCAGACGTTGCGGCAGGTGCGGCGGTTGCTGGATCGGGTGCGCCAGCAGGGCGGCACGGGCCGCATGTTGCGCCTGACCCTGACCGACGCGGCGGAGGAGCGGCAGGTCATCGGCGAGTTCAACGCCGCCCGCGACGCCGAGTACGCCGAGGTGCTGGAGCGCCTGCCCGCCTTCCGCGACGAGCTGGCCATGGAACGGGAGCGGGGCCGGGCCACCTACGCCGAGGTCGAGGAGTCGGAGGCGGATCTGGAACGGTTCCGCTCCTGGATGGCCAAGATCGACGCGCGGGACTACTTCGCCGCCCCGACCGGCGCGGCGGCTCGGGCGGCGGTCGAGGAGGCGTCCGCCGACCTGGCCGCCTTCGAGCAGGCGGCGCTGGCGGCCGAGGCCCCGATCGGCGTCGGGCCATCTGATGTGCGTGAGGGTGATGAGGCATGACCGGCTCGTGGTTCTGGGACCTGTTGATCGGGATCGTGGTGGCGCTGCTGGTGGCCTGGGTGGTGCTGATCGGCGCGCTGGCGATCGTCCGGCCCCGTGGCGGCCTGTTGCGTGAGGCGTTGCGGCTGCTGCCGGATGTGCTGCGCCTGGTGCGCCGCCTGGCGGCCGACCCCGACCTGCCGCGCGGGGTACGGGTCCGGCTGGCGCTGCTGCTGGCGTACCTGGCCCTTCCCATCGACCTGGTGCCCGACTTCATCCCCCTGCTCGGCTACGCAGACGACGCCATCATCGTCACCGCCGTCCTGCGCTCTGTCGTACGCCGCGCCGGGCTGCCCGCCGTACGCAGGCACTGGCCCGGCACCGACGACGGCTTCGCCGTTCTGGCCCGGCTGACCGGGCTGGACAGAGCGGCCACCGGTCCTCAAGAAGCGGAATGACGGCGCAATCGTGGGCGGGTTGCAGAGCCTCCGGGATGGCCTGCACCTTCCCCGCAGGTTGGCCGCTCAGGGTGAGGTGCACGTGGTGTTCGGCGGCCAGGGCGGCCCAGACGGCGGCCCGGTCGGCCGGCACCGCGTCCAGGTCGACCGGCTCGGGTACGGTGGCCGCGTGCTCCAGCGCGAGCAGCCCGTTGACCATCCGGGCCAGCACGCCCTGGCCCGCCGCAAGCCCGACGCGCGGCCCCGGACGCTGCGCGCGGCCGGGATCGAGCTGGACCCGGTCCGCCGCACGGTCGTTCGCGACGGGCGGCAACGGGACCTCTCGGTGAAGGAGTTCGCCGTGCTGGAGGCGCTGCTGCGGACGAGCCCCGGCTTTCTGAGCGCCGAAACCCTGCTCGAACAGGTGTGGGACGAGAACGCCGACCGGTTCACCAACACCGTCGCAGTGACGATGGGCCGGCTGCGGCGCAAGCTCGGCGACCCGCCGGTCATCGCGACGACGCCCGGAGTCGGCTACCACATCGCCTAGCCGGTGCACACTCCTCCCGGCCCTAAGGATCTGTGGCGAATTCGGCGACCAGTTCGAAGCGGCCGCCCCTTTGCGATCCGGCGGTGAGCCGGCCCCCGGTGCGTTCGGCCAGGCCGGTCAGCCCTGATCCGCCGGGGCCCGGTCGCGGGGCTGAGGGCGGGGCTTCGGCGGCTCCGTCGTTGACGACGCGCAGCCGGACCGTGTGGCCCACGGAGACGATGGTGATGGTGCAGGTTCGGGCGGCGCTGTGCCGTACGACGTTGGTGACCGCCTCGCGCAATGCCGCGGCCATCGCCGTGTCCACCTCGGGTGGCAGGGGTCCGGTCTCGACGGTGGCGACGGTTCGTATCCCGGCGGTCTCCAGGACGGTGTGCGCCGCGGCCAGTTCCTGGTCGAGGCTCAGCCCCACGGTCGCGTGGGCCACTGATTCCAGTTCGGCCCGTGCGCGCTCGACCAGTTCGGGCAGCGTGGCCAGTTCGGCGCGGGCGCGTACCGGGTCGATGTCCAGCAGCCGCTCGCACAGCTCTCCCTTGAGCGCCACCGCCGACAGGCTGAAGGACAGCAGGTCGTGCAGGTCGCGGGCGACCCGGGTGCGCTCCTGGATGAGGGCTTCGCGGGTCAGGTCCCGCTCGGCCTGGTGCAGCAGGACCACCAGATTCGACAGCCGGATCAAACCGTAGGAGACCCAGGTGAGGATGGTCAGGGATATCAGGTTCGCCGCCATCCCCGGCAGGTTGGATACCGGCGGCGGGTAGAAGAGGAGCGCGATGTACAGCGCCACCGCCACACCGGTGAGGACCAGGGAGCGCGGCGGCCGCATGCGGGTGAGCACCAGCCCGAGGAAGAAAGGCCACAGGCAGGTGAGGAAGATGAGCTCCCAGAGCAGGTAGCCGAACGGTATGACGGGGACACCCAGCAGCAGCCCGAGAAGGATCAGCTGCCTGCGTGACGGCTTCATCAGCAACAGGACCGCTCCGGCCGCGGCCATCAACGGCACCGTCAGGAGCAGGGTCCACGGCCGGTGGTAGGTCATGACGGAGACGACCGCGTGAAGCGAGGCCTGGCAGGCGATCAGCGCGGCCAGCATGAGGCGCGCCACCTTCGGCGACTCGATCGGCGGCGGCAAAGGGGGCGAGACGCGGTAGCCGGCGGCCGTCGCGCGGATGTCGGCCAGCGCCTGCCGGGCGGCGCCGACGGCCACGTGGAGCCGGTCGCGTGCGATCTCCGGGTCGGCGTCGACGGCTTGCGCGAGCCGCTCCGAGACCGCTCGCAGGTGCTCGCCGACGACCGCGCCCAGCTCGCCGCCGAGCCGTCGCCGTTCCCGCTGCAGCTCCAACCGCGCCAGATCCCCGCGCGCCGCGTCGAGCCTGGCCGCCATCACCGTCAGGGCGTACAGGCCGAAGACGATCAGACCGTTGGTGGCGGTCTTCAGCGTTCTCATGATCGTCGTCAGCACGTCGTCGCCGGCCCACAATCCGGCCACGCCCGTGGCGACCAGGAGGAGCCCGAACAGCGGCCAGGCAACCCGCCCCCGGAAGGAGCACAGCACCGCGACCGCCAGCGGCCACGGCAGCCACTCCCAGTGGGTGCCCGCGACGGCGAACGGCACGGCGTACAGGATCACCAGCGCCGCCAGCAGGCCGTTGCGGACCCGGAGGCGATGCGGCCCGGTCAGCAACGCCACCAGCGGCGGATAGGGAGCCATCGTGACGAGCACGACCGGCCACGCCAGCCCTTCCTCCAACGCCACCATCAGCCGGAAGGTCATGATCAGGCCGAGGGCGGCCCACATCATCGCGCGCACCAACCGCAGCCGCGTATCCCGAGTGTCGTCCAACTCGTCGTCCACCGGGTCGTCCTTCACTGCCGCGTCGGGAAACTGGAGATCAGTGGGACCAATCATCCGGTACCACCTGCCTGGCACCACACCCGGCTGCCGGAAGGCCTGGTGATACTGTTCGGCGTGATCAGGATTCTGCTCGCCGAGGACGTGGAGCTGCTGCGTTCGGCGCTGGTGGGACTGCTGTCCTTGGAAGACGACCTCCAGGTGGTCGCGGAGCTCGCCTCTGGCGCGCTCATCGTGCCGACCGCGCTGGAGGTCCGGCCTGACGTGGCCGTGCTCGACATCGACCTGCCCGAGGTGGACGGCCTGACCGCCGCCGAACGGCTCCGCGAGCGGCTGCCCGGGTGCCGGGTGCTCATCCTGACCGGTCTGAACCGGCCGGGCCAGCTCCGTCGGGCGCTCGCCGCTCAGGTGGCGGGGTTCCTGCCCAAGGACGTACGGCACGCCGAGCTGACCGGTGCGATCAGGACCGTGGCCTCGGGCGGCCGGGTGCTGGACCCGGCGCTCACGGCAGCGGCGCTGGAGGCGTCGGCAAGTCCCATGTCGCAGCGGGAGACGATGGTGCTCCGCCTGTCGGCCACGGGCGCCTCCCCTGGGGAGATCGCCGAACAGCTCTTCCTCACCCCCGGGACCGTCCGCAACTACCTCACGTCCGCGGCGGCGAAACTGGACGCTCGCAATCGCGTCGACGCCATCAGGATCGCCACCGAGGCGGGCTGGATCTGAGGCCGCCCGTCGCTATGAAAAATTCACATCTCAACAGGTGACGGACACGCTATCGAGCGACCCGCCAGATTTGAAAATCTCCTCTCCGGCAAGCGCCGTACTCCGCAGGTGACGCCTGCGTGAGAGCGAAGGAGATTCCTGATGTCGATGGAAAAGGTCGAGTTCGGCAGCGACGGGTACCGGCTGACCGGCGACCTTCACCTGCCCGAGCCGGGGACCGGCCGCGGCGCGGTGGTGCTGACCGGCCCGTTCTCCGGGGTGAGGGACCAGGTCACCGGTTACTACGCGGAGCGGTTCGCGCAGCGTGGATATGTGGCCCTGGCCTTCGACCACCGCAACTGGGGTGACAGCGAGGGCGAACCGCGTCAGCACGAGGACGCCTCAGCGAAGGTCTCGGACCTGCGCAACGCGGTCGGCTTCCTGGCCTCCCGGCCGGAGGTCGACCCCGACAAGATCGCGCTGTGCGGGGTGTGCCTGGGCGGGATCTACTCGGTGCAGCTCGCCGCGTTCGACCCCCGGGTCAAGGCCGTCGCGTTGATCGCGGCCGCCTACAACAACCCCGAGCTGATCCGTGATCGGTTCGGCGCGGAGAACTTCGCGGCGCTGATGGCCCAGTTCGCGCAGATAGCGCAGCGGCAGTCCGACACCGGCGAGATCGAGTACTGGCCCGCCGTCAACCCCGAAGGCATGCCCGCGGGGAACCCCGGCCCGGAACCGTTCGAGTACTACGGGACGGAGCGAGGGGCCCGGCCCGGCTGGGAGAACCGCTGCACCGCGCTGTCGGTGCTGCAGGAGCTGGCGCTGGACGTCGACTCCTACCTGCCGCTGGTCTCCGCTCCTCTGCTGATCGTGCACGGCACCGGCGACCAGGCCATTCCCGTGGCCGACGCGCAGGCCGCCTTCGCGGCGGCGCCCGAGCCCAAGGAACTCTTCCTGCTCGACACCGGCAACCACATCGAGTTGTACGACGACGACCGTTACGTAATCCCTGCCATTGATTGGACCGTTTCGTTCTTCGACAGGAGCATGTGATGCGTTACCGGCTGCTTGGCCGCACCGGTCTGCGGGTGTCGGACCTGTTCCTGGGAACGATGACCTTCGGACAAGAGTGGGGATGGGGCGCCTCCGTCGAGGAGTGCCGCAAGATGTTCACCGCCTACGCCGAAGCGGGCGGGAACGTGATCGACACCGCCAACCGGTACACCGAGGGCAGCAGCGAGCGGATCGTCGGAGAGCTGCTCGGCTCCGACCGCGACCGCTTCGTGCTGGCCACGAAGTACACCCTGACCATGGACGGCACCGACCCCAACGCCAGCGGCAACCACCGCAAGAACCTGGTCCGTTCGGTCGAGGCCAGCCTGCAGCGGCTGGGCACCGGCTACCTCGACCTCCTGTGGGTGCACATCTGGGATCCCAACACGCCCGTCGAGGAGACCATGAGGGCCCTCGACGACCTCGTACGGGCGGGCAAGGTGCTGTACGTCGGGATCTCCGACGCGCCCGCCTGGCTGATCGCCCAGGCGAACACCATCGCCGAGTTCCGCGGGTGGACCCCGTTCGCCGGCCTCCAATTGCCCTACAGCCTCGTCAAACGCGACATCGAGCGGGAACTGCTGCCCATGGCCGCCGCCCTGGAACTGTCGGTGGCCGCGTGGTCGCCGCTGGCCGGAGGCGTCCTGTCGGGCAAGTTCACCAGGAGCGGCGCCGAGGGTCCCTCCCGGGTCGAGCGGGCCACCGTCTCCGAGCGCGACCTGGCCGTCGCCCGTACGGTGGACGCCGTGGCCGACGAACTCGGCGTGTCCTCGTCGCAGGTCGCCATCGCCTGGACGCGAGCGCACCGGCCCTGGATCCACCCGATCCTCGGCGCCCGCACCCTGGACCAGCTGACCGACAACCTCGCCGCGATCGACCTGGACCTGCCCGGAGAGGCGGTGACGCGGCTGGAGGAGGCCGCCGCGATCGAGCTGGGCTTCCCGATGGAGTTCATCCTGGACACCACGGCCGACTTCGTCTACGGACCCAGCGGGAAGCAGGTCGACGGCCGCCACGCGGCAGGTCCCGTTCGTTCCCGCTGACCGATCCCCAATGAAGAGGAGCCTCCCATGAGGTCTGTTCGTCATGCCCTGCTGACCGGCGTCCGCCGGCTCTCCCTGGCCGCCGCGGTCGGTGCCGTCCTGGCTGCCACCGCGCCTGTCACCGGCGCGAACGCCGACGACTGCGACCAGGCCTGCCAGATCGACTGGGCCTGGGCCGCCCAGCGGCAGAACGCCCTGCCTCGCACCGCCTTCTACGATGCGCCCGACCCGCTGCCGTGGGCACCGGGCGGGACCCTGATCCGCGCGGAGACCACCTCCGACTACGTGGTGGAGGACAAGCCGGTCAAAGCCGTCCGCGTGCTGTACCACTCCCGTACCTCCCGGGGCCGGGACGTGGCGGCCTCCGGCGTCGTCCTGGTGCCGCAGGACCGCCCGCGTCCGGCCGGTGGCTGGAAGGTGGTCGTGGACGCGCACGGTGCCAGCGGCATCGCGGCGGGCTGCGCGCCGTCGTTGATGCGCGACCTCTACCACGGCAACCAGATGGTCCGGTTCCTGGAGCAGGGCTACGCGGTGGTCGCCCCGGACTACGCGGGCCTGGGCACGACCGGCCGTCCGGAACTGCTGAACAAGGCCGCCGCGGCGGAGGACATCGCCGGTGCGGTACGGTCCGCGCGCCAGGCGGTGCCAGGCCTGTCGGGCGAGTGGGTGCTGTGGGGCCACTCGCAGGGCGGCGGCGCCGCACTCGCCTTCGCCGAACGCCAGCTGACCCGCCCGGTGCCGGGCTACCGGGGCGTGGTCGTCACCTCGCCCGCCGCTGACCTGCCCACCCTGGCCGCCCACGTCGCCACGACCGTCCCGTACGGCGGATTCGCCCCGCTGCTGGCCCAGGGCGCCGCGTACAGCGACCCGGCGATCGACGTCGGACGCCTGCTGACCCCGGTCGCCGTGGCCCGCATGGACGGCGCCAGGAACGGCTGCCTGGGCGTGGCCACCGCGGTGTACGCGGACCTGACCGGGCCGGCGCTGATCCAGCCGGGCTACTCGGGCGACCCCCGCTTCACCGGATACCTGCGCGACAACAGCGTCGGCCGGAAGCGCGTCGCAGGACCGGTGCTGTTCCTGCAGGGCGGCGCGGACACCGTCACCCCCGAATCGGTCAACGCCAAGGTCGCCGCCGAACTCCGCGGCACCGGCACCCAGGTCACCTACCGCGTCTACGACGGCCTGGAGCACGACACCTACGGTGCCGCGACCGGGATCGACGACGGCGCGATGGCCGACATCCTCGCCTGGGTCGGGGCCCGCCTCGCCGCCCGCTGAAGCCCCGCGAGTGCCCGCGGGCCTGCCCGGCCGCTCACCGTCGCGGCGAGAACCCGAGGACCCGCAGCCGCTGCCCACCTCGGGGTGCCGCACGCCGTGCGGGCCCCGGGTGGCTGCGGAGGCAGGGGTTCAGACCCAGGTGGGGAGGGAGGCCTCGGCGTAGCGGCCGCCGAAGCCGCCGGTGGGCAGGATCGCCGCGATGGCGTCCAGGTCGGCGGGGGTGAGGACGAGGTCGGCGGCGGCGGTGTTCTCCTCCACTCGCTCGGGGGTGCGGGTGCCCGGGATCGGCACGATGTCCTCGCCCTGGGCGAGGATCCACGCCAGAGCGAGCTGGGCGACGGTGGCGCCCTTGCCGGCGGCGAGCTCCGACAGCTGCCGTACGGCCTCGACGTTCTTCTCGAAGTTGCCCGGCTGCCAGCGCAGGTCGCGGTTGCGCATGTCGCCCTGGTCGTAGGATCCGGCGGGCCGGGCGGTGCCGGTCAGGAAGCCGCGGCCCAGAGGGGAGTAGGCGACGAACCCGATCCCCAGCTCCCGCAGCGTCGGGAACAGCTGCTCCACGTCCCGCTCGAACAGCGAGTACTCGGTCTGCAGGACCGACACCGGCTGCACGGCGTGGGCCTTGCGGATCGTCTCCGGCCCCGCCTCGGACAGGCCGAGGTACTTCACCTTCCCGGCCTCGATCAGCTCCCCGACGGCCCCGGCGACGTCCTCGATCGGCACCTTCGGGTCGACCCGGTGCTGGTAGAGCACGTCCACGTGGTCCACGCCGAGGTGGCGCAGGCTGTTGTCGAGCACCTCGCGGATGTGCTCGGGACGCGAGTCGGTGCCGTAGTCGCGGGTGAACCCGAACTTGGTGGCGATGGTGATCTCGTCCCGGAACGCCGCGACGGTCTTGCCGACCAGCTTCTCGTTCTCGCCCCACCCGTACAGCTCCGCGGTGTCGAAGTGGGTGACGCCCAGCTCGTGGGCCCGCTGGATCGAGGCCGCCCCACCGGTCTCGTCGGCGGGCCCGTAGGCGAAGGAGATGCCCATCGACCCGAAGCCGATGGCTGAGGCGGCCAGACCCTGACGGCCAAGAGTGCGCTCCTGCACAGCGATCCCTCCAAATCAAACCAAACCGTTTGGTATGAACGCTTCTCACACTACTCGCCGGATCGGCGAGGTCAAACCGAACGGTTCGGTTGACTACAGTTGGGGCATGGCCAGCACCGATTCCACCCACGACCGGATCATCGCCGCCGCCCGCGCAGAGTTCGCCCAGCACGGGATCGCCGGCGCCCGCGTCGACCGGATCGCCAAGGCCGCCAGCACCAGCAAGGAACGCGTCTACGCCTACTTCCGCAGCAAGGAAGGGCTGTACGAGCACGTCGCCTCCGCCGAACTCGTCGCCGCCGCCGACGCCGCCCACCTGGACCCCGCCGACCTGCCCTCCTACGCCGGCCAGCTGTTCGACTACTTCACCGCCAACCCAGACCGGCACCGGTTCATCCTCTGGGGCCGCCTGGAACGGGCCGCCGCACCCAGTGAGACCGCCTACACCGGTGCCGTCCTGCGCACGCTCCCCGCCAAGATCGAAAAAATCCGGGCCGCCCAGGCCGACGGTGATCTCGATCCCGCCTGGGATCCCATCGACATCCTGGCGCTGGTCGTCCAGATCGCCATGACCTGGATCGACCAGACCGAACTCGGCGCCGTCGCGCCCCGTACCGCCGCCGACCCCAGCCCGGCCGCCCGCCGCGCCGCCGTCATCCGCGCCGTCGCCACGCTCTTCCCGCCCGCCACCTCCCGCGAACGGACAGAGGCCCCGACGGCCGGCTGACGTGCCTGCCGGCGGCCCGCGCCGCATTGCCCGCGCAAGTGAAAGTTTCACAGAAGTCACCCGTCGGAAACTGCGTAATTTGCGGCGGATAAGGAGTTAATTTGCCGCCCACAGGAAGGGCCGTGCCGCCGCGCCGGTTGACGGGTCGCAGTAAGGGCTTTACGTTCCTGCAGAGATGTTAGCGCGAACAATCAGCGCAGGCCGTACGCGGGAAATCAGCGACTCTGGACACTCTTGCTGCCGATGCCAGGCCGAGGCGCATTCCGAAAGTGGGAGCGCTCCCAAAGAATTCGGCGCCAACAGCCACGAGGAGGAGACATGACGCAAGGTCGGAACGAGCCCGTCGGCGGCGAGCGGCGATCGCTGAGCCGGAGAGCCGTCCTGGCGACGATGGGGGCCCTGCCGGTCCTCACGGCCGCGACACCGGCCGCGATGGCTGCCGCCGCCGCGGTCATCGATGCGTCGGTGCAGCGGCAGACGATACGGGGCTTCGGCGGCATGACCCACACAGCCTGGATCGGCGACCTGACGGCTGCCCAGCGGGACACGGCGTTCGGCACCGGCGAGGGACGGCTGGGGTTCTCGGTGCTGAGGATCCCCGTCCCCGAGAACCAGGCGGACTGGGGTCGTGACCTGGCGACGGCCAGGCGCGCGAGCGAGCTCGGGGCGGCCGTCATCGCGTCGCCGTGGAATCCGCCCGCCCGCATGGTCGAGACCTTCGTCCGCGGCAGCCAGACCAACGCCAGACGACTCAGATACGACATGTACGGCGCCTACGCCCAGCACCTGAACGACTTCACCACCTACCTGCGGAACAACGGGGTGAATCTGTACGGCATATCGGTGCAGAACGAGCCCGATTACGCGCATGACTGGACGTGGTGGACTCCCACCGAAATGGTGCGGTTCCTTCGGGAGAACGCCGGTTCGATCGGCACCAGGGTCATCGCGCCCGAATCCTTCCAGTACCTGAAGAACATGTCGGACCCGATCCTCAACGACTCCACGGCGCTCGCCAACGTGGACATCATCGGGGCGCACCTCTACGGCACATCGTTCGCGAACTTCCCCTATCCCCTCTTCAAGCAGAAGGGCGCGGGCAAAGAACTCTGGATGACCGAGGTCTACTACCCCAACAGCTCCGATTCGGCGGACCTGTGGCCTCAGGCGCTCGACGTGGGGGAGCACCTCCACCGCGCCATGGTGGAGGCGGAGTTCCAGGCGTACATCTGGTGGTACATCCGGCGCGGCTACGGCCCCATGCGTGAGGACGGCCAGATCAGCAAGCGCGGCGCCAACATGGCGCACTTCGCCAGGTTCGTCCGGCCCGGGTATGTGCGGATCGAGGCGACGGCGAGCCCGGCGTCGAACCTCTACGTGTCGGCGTACCGGGGTGGCAGCTCCACGATCGTCGTGGTCGCCGTCAACAAGGGGACCTCCGCGGTGAGCCAGCAGTTCACCCTGAGGAACAGCACCGCGTCCAGGGTCTCCTCCTGGCTGACCGACGCGGGCAGGAACGTCGCACCCCAGGGCACGACCAGCGTGTCGAACGGTTCCTTCACCGTCACGCTTCCCGCTCGAAGCGTGATGACCTTCGTGACCGCGTGACCCGGACGATCGGCGGGACCGACGCCAAGCCGGGAGACAGGCTCACACCCGGTCGTGCGCGGCGTCGGTTCCTTCTGCCACGTCGAACACGATGAGGGCGGCACGGGCGTCGACCACTGCCTGGGACGAGCGGAGGTCGAGGCCGGTGAGGGCTTCGATGCGGCGAAGGCGCTGGCTCACGGTGTTCGGGTGCAGGGTGAGGGCGCGGGCCGTCAGGTGGCGGTCCATGCCCGAGTCGAGGTAGGTGCGGAGGGTCCGCAGCAGCGCGGCTCCGTGGTCGTGGTCGTACCTGAGCAGGGCGCCGAGCGTACGGTCGGCGTATGCCCGCAGCCGCACGGGATCGCCGAGTTGCAGGAGAAGCCCCGCGACGCCGAGATCGTCGAGGGTGATCGTGCTGCCGCTCCGCCCGGCATGGCCGGCGACGGTGAGCGCGCCGCGTGCCGTGCGGTAAGCGTTCAGGAGGTCGCGCTGGGCCGGGTCGGACACGGCGACGGTGGCGTCGTCGACCCCGCGGGCAGAACGCACGCTCCGCCGGAGCGCGTCGGCGGCGGGTCTGCCCGCTGCGGGGCCGGTTGCGACGACGGGCCACAGGGCGACGATGACGTCGCGGTGAACCGCGACGAGCGGTCGGGGACGCACACCGGACGCGAGCGCGACGGCCTCGGTCAGCGCGCGCTGGACGGCGCCCGCCGGAGCCGGGCCCCCGCCCGTGGTCACCTGGGCGACCAGGGTGAGATGGTCTCGGACGAGATCGTGGCCGAGCAGGCCGGCGCGGTCGCGTACGGAGGGTGACATGGGGTCGGCGCCGGCGAGGAGGTCGGCGAGGAGGTCGCCGCGCAGGTTCTGCTCGACCTCAAGGGCGGTGCGCCGGCGCAGGAGTTCGAGGGACAGCACGATGGAGGCGTGCTCGAGGGCCCGGCGGTCCAGAGGTGCGAGCTCGCCGGCCCGGCCGGGAACCCAGACCCGGGCGGCCACCTCCCCTTCGAGGACGACGTCGGCGACGACGTGCGGGCCCTGCTCGCGGACGAGCCCGTCCCCCTCGGCGCGCCGGCCGTAACCGGCATCAGCAGGGAGATCGGGCGGACCTCCGGCCTGGGCGAGGACCTCGCCGCGTACGTCCCGGACCAGCACGGGAGCGCCGAGAAGATCGTGCAGGGCGCCGGCGATGCCCTCGACCCCGCCCGCGCGTACGGCGACCCGCAGCAGGCGTTCGTGGATCTTCTCCGAGCGCATCACGAGGTCGCGCTGGTCGCGCAGATCGTCCAGCACCCGTGCCGAGGTGATGGCGAGGGCCGCGTGCTCGGCGAGCAACTGCAACCGGTCGATCTCCTCGGGGCCGAACTCGTGCACGGCCGAGCGATAGCTGTTCAACGTGCCGATCACGCCGGAGGCGGTGACCAGGGGGACCGACAGCATGGACCGGTAGCCCTGCTCGCGGGCAACGCCGCCCCAGATGAAGTCGGGCTCGAGGGAGATGTCGGCGACCGCGCACGGCCGGCCCGACCGGTACGCCCGGCTGGACGGGGCGCCGCCGGACGCGTCGGCCTCCAGCCGGACCGGCCGGTCGGAGTTGACCCGGGCGACATAATCCTCGGTGAGCCCGCTCCAGCCGGCGATCACGAGGTTCCGCTCCGCGGGGTCCGGCACGAGCACGCCGCAGAAGTCGAGCCCGAGCAGCTCCCGGGCGGTCGCGGCGACGAGGTCGAGGACGTCCCGCAGCCCCCTGCCGGCGTTGACCGCCGCCGTCAGGGCGCTGACCGCCGCCAGCCAGCTGCGCAGCTCCATGGCATCTCCGCCGTCCATGCCGTGAATGTACAGCGCAACACTTCATGTCGGAAACAGTGTCACTCCGAACATGGTCGTGGCGACACTTCGCCGTAACACTGAGTTCATCGAAGTCGCACCACCGGAGGTCATGGCATGTCGAACTCCCCCGAGGAACCCAGGGACCGGCCGATCATCGATCCGGCCACCGGCGCCGTGATCCGTACCGTGCCGGACAGCACTCCCGGCGAGGTCGACGCGGCGATCCGCCGGGCGCGGGCGGCGTTCCTGGACGGGCCGTGGCCGGCGCTGACCCGGAGCCGGCGGGGCCGGCTGCTGCTCCGCGCGGCCGACGTGATCGAGGAAGCCGCGGAGTCGCTGTACCGGCTGGAGACCCGCAACAACGGCCGGCCGGTCACCGAGACGCGCGCCCAGCTCTCCCGGGTCCCCGAGTGGTTCCGCTACAACGCCGGCCTGCTCGCCGCACAGCGCGACGCGGTGCTGCCGTCCGACGGCCCCTACCTCACCTACCAGCGCAGGGCGCCGCTGGGCGTCTGCGGCATCATCACGCCCTTCAACCACCCGCTGCTCATCCTGGCGCGCAGCCTCTCCGCCGCCCTGGCCACGGGCAACACGGTCGTGGTGAAGCCGTCCGAACTGACCCCTCTGTCCACGCTCGAACTGGTCGGCCTCCTGCACAAGGCGGGCCTGCCGGAGGACGTGGTCACCGTCGTGACCGGCGGTCGCGAGGTCGGCAAGCGGCTCACCGGACACCCGGACATCGCCAAGATCACGTTGACCGGCGGCACCGAGGCCGGGCGCGCCGCCGCCGTGGCGACCGCGGCGCGGTTCGCGCGCGTCACCGCCGAGCTCGGCGGCAAGACGCCGATCGTGGTCTTCGACGACGTCGATCCCGAGGTGGCCGCGGAGGGCGCGGCGTTCGCGGCCTTCGTCGCGGCAGGCCAGTCCTGCGTGGCCGGATCCCGGTTCCTCGTGCAGCGAAGCGTCCACGACCGCTTCGTCTCGGCGCTGGCCCGCCGTGCCGAGGCGATCCGGATCGGCGCCCCGTCCGACGCTCGCACCCAGCTCGGCCCGATGGTGAGCGCCGCGCAACGGGACAAGGTCCTGCGGATGATCGCCGTGGGTGTGGAGGAGGGCGCGCGGCTCGTCGCGGGCGGCGGCGTCCCCGATCTGCCCGAGCCGCTGAGCGGCGGCTTCTTCGTCCGCCCCACCGTCCTGGCCGGCGCCTCGAACGACATGCGGGTGGCGCAGGAGGAGATCTTCGGCCCGGTCGCCGTCGTCGTGCCGTTCGAGGACGAGGCCGACGCCGTCGCGAAGGCCAACGACAACCGGTACGGCCTCGGCGCCGGCGTCTGGACCCGCGACCTCGCCCGCGGACACCGCGTCGCGGACCGGATCGCGGCCGGGATGGTCTGGGTCAACGACCACCACCGCCTGGAGCCCTCGCTGCCCTGGGGCGGGATCAAGGAGTCCGGCACCGGCCGCGACGCGGGCGCCGAGTCCTTCGACGACTTCACCTGGATCAAGACCGTCGTGGCCCGCACCGCGCCCGACGACGTCGACTGGTACGGCGCGGACACGCCCGGCCGCCTCAACTGACCTCCGCACCCCCCGGCCAAGGAGAAGGTCCATGCCGAAAGAATCGTACGAATCACCGCCCGGCCACTGGCGCGCCGAGATCACCCGCACGCAGTGGCTGGTCCTGGCGGGCACGACGATGGGCTGGGCCCTCGACGGGTTCGCGGCCAGCCTGTACGGGCTGGTCCTGGGCCCGGCGATGACCGAGCTGCTGCCGCACAGCGGTATCGCCGCGGACGCCGGAAGCATCGGCCTCTACGGCGGCCTCACCGTCGCGCTGTTCCTCCTGGGATGGGGCACGGGCGGCATCCTGTTCGGAATGCTGGCGGACCACTTCGGACGCGTCAAAGTGCTGTCGGCCGGCATCATCACGTACGCCGTGTTCACCGCGCTGGCCGCCTTCGCCGACACCTGGTGGCAGCTCGGCGTGTTCCGGTTCATCGCCGGCCTCGGGTCCGGCGTGGAAGCTCCGGTCGGCACCGCGCTGGTCGCCGAGGCCTGGCGCAACCGCTACCGGGCCCGGGCATCCGGCGTGATGATGTCCGGCTACGCCATGGGCTTCTTCATCGCCGCGCTGGCCTACGCCGTCCTCGGCGGGCACGGCTGGCGGCTGATGATGGGCATCGCCGTCATCCCCGCGCTGCTGGTGTACTTCATCCGCCGGCACGTCCCCGAGCCGCCGGAGATCAGCGGCAGCATCGCCGCGCGCCGGGAGCGGAAGGCCCGCGGGCACCGCACCGCGCAGGACCGGTTCGTGCTGCGGCGGCTGCTGACCCGCCCGTTGCTGAGGCACACGCTGATCGGGACCGGGCTGGCCACCGGTTCCCTGGTCGCCTTCTGGAGCGTCTCGACCTGGTACCCGCAGGTGATCCGGCAGGCGGCCGCGGCCGCGGACCTGCCCGCCGCCGTCGCCAACGAGCGCGTCGCGGTCGCGTCGATGCTGTTCAACGCGGGCGGCATCCTCGGCTACGCCAGCTGGGGCTTCCTCGCCGACGTGATCGGCCGCCGCAGGGCCTTCGCCACCAGCTTCGCGATCTCCGGCGCGAGCGTGGCGTTCCTGTTCCCCTTCTCCCACACCCACACCACGTTCCTGCTGGTCATCCCGATCGTCGGGTTCGGGCTGTACGGAGCCCTGTCGGGGATCCTCGTCTACGGACCCGAGCTCTTCCCGCCGAGCGTGCGGGCGACCGGCATCGCGCTCTACAACGGGATCGGACGCTACATCACCGCGAGCGGCCCGCTGGTCGCCGGCGTCGTCGCCGCCTCCTGGTTCGGCGGGGACCTCGGGCTCGCCACGACGTGCGTCGTCGCCGTCGGGATGCTGGGCTCGCTCGCGCTGTTCGCCGCCCCCGAGACCCGCGGCGCCCCGCTCCCGGACGATCCCGTGCCCGCCGCACCGTCGAGCCATCCCGACCGCGACGCGGTCAGCGCCGGAGAGGAGACCCGATGACGTCCCGCTACGAAGGTGCCCGCGCCGCCGTCATCGGCGGATCCATCGGCGGGCTGACCACCGCCCTGCTGCTGCGCGACCTCGGGTTCTCGGTCGAGGTGTTCGAGCGCACCCCCACCCCGCTGGACGGGCGGGGCGGCGGGATCGTCCTGCAGCCCGACACCGTACGGTGGTTCACCGAGCGCAGTACGCAGAGCCTCGACGCTCTGAGCACCGCGACGGAGTACGTCCAGTACCTCGACCGCGACAACGGGATCGTGCACCGCGATCGGCGCCGCTGGACCCATACCTCCTGGGGCACCTTCTACCGGGGCCTGCTCGCGGACTTCGGCACCGACCACTACCACCTCGGGGAGTTCGCCTGTGGCGTCGCGCAGGAGGCCGAGCACGCCACCGTCCGGTTCGTCAGCGGCCGCCGGGCCGAGGCCGAGCTGGTCGTCTTCGCCGACGGCATCACCTCGACCGGCCGTCCCCTGCTCGATCCCGGCGCCCGGCTCGAATACTCCGGCTACATCGGCTGGCGGGGCACCGTACCGGAGCACGAGCTGAGCGGGACGACCCGCGCCCTGCTCGGCGACGCCATCTCCTACAGCGTGGTGCCGCACTCGCACATCACGCTCTACCCGATCCCCGGCGAGCGTGGCACCGGCCAGCGGGACCGGCTGATGAACTACGTCTGGTACCGCAACGTGCCGGCAGGCGGACAGCTCGCGGAGATGCTCATCGACAAGCGCGGCTTCACCGGCACCGTGTCCCTGCACCCGGGCCAGGTCCAGGACCGCTACGTCGAGGACATGCGAGAGGCGGCCTCCCGGTTGCTCGCGCCCGCTGCGGCCGAGGTCATCGCGGCCACCGAACACCCCTTCATCCAGGTGGTCTCCGACATCCGCTCCACGCGGATGGCCGACGGCAGGGTGGCCCTGGTAGGCGACGCGGCCGCGGCGGCACGCCCACACGCCGCCGCGGGCACCGCCAAGGCGGCCGCGGACGCCTGGGCGCTCGCCGACGCCCTCGCCGCCGCCGACGGCGACATCCCCGCCGCCCTGCGCAAATGGGAGCCCGGGCAGCTCGAACTCAGCGCCAGGCTGCTGGAGCGCGTGGTGGCGATGGGGGAACGCTCGCAGGTCCACAACACCTGGACGCCCGGAGACCCCAGCCTGCGCTTCGGGCTCTACGGCCCCGGCCGCTGACACACAACCAGATGAGGAGATGAGATGTCCGACACCGCTTTCCTGTCCGACCTGCCGCTGGCCGGCGACCTGGTGGCCACCGGCTTCGACGGCTGGTCCGACGACCTGCGTGCCGAGTTCGACGCGCACGCCCACGACGGCGAGGTGGGCTCGAGGCTGCTCAGCGCGAACGACCGGGTCCGGGTCTGGGAGATCAGGCTCGCGCCCGGCGAGCGCTGGCACGCCCATCGGCACGTCCTGGACTACTTCTGGACCGCGGTGAACACCGGCCGCAGTCGCCAGCACACCAGTGACGGGACCACGCGCGAGGTCTCCTACTCCGCCGGTGAGACACGGCACTTCGCCTTCGGGGCGGGGCAGTACCTGTTGCACGACATCGAGAACATCGGCGACACCGACCTCGTCTTCACCACCGTGGAGCACCTCGACAGCGCGAACGCGCCGCTCCCGCTGCCCGGGGCCGTTCGATGATCGGTCCCCTCGCGGACGGCCCGATCGACGTCCACGCGCACTGGCTGCCGCCCGAGTTGTTCGACCTCCCGCCGGGGGCGCCGTACGGCCCGTTGCACGACCGCGACGGCGAACTCCACCTCGGCGACGTCCCGCTGTCCATCCCGACCCGGGCGATGAGCGACGTGCCCGCGATCCTGGACGACATGGCCGCCGCCGGGATCGGGGTCCGGGTGCTCTCGGCTCCTCCGTTCGCCTTCCCGGTCGCCGGCCCCGCCGCACCGTACGTGGACGCCTTCAACGACGCGCTGGCCCAGGTCGTGAGCGGCTCGGGCGGGGCCCTGGCCGGGCTGGGCCTGGTGTCCCTCGACGACGCGGAAACGGCGACGGCGCAGCTCAAGCGGCTCGCCGCGCTGCCCGGGGTCGCCGGGGTGGCCGTCCCGCCCGTGCTCGCCGGCGCTTCGCTCGACCGTGGCGTGCTGCGGCACGTCCTCGGCGTCGCCGCCGCGGAGGGGCTGTCCGTGCTGGTGCACCCCATGCAGCTCCCGCGCCCGGAGTGGCGCGACCACTACCTCGCGAACCTGGTCGGCAACCCGGTCGAGACGGCCACCGCGGTCGCGGCGCTGTTGCTCGGCGGGGTCGTCGAGCAACTGCCGGACCTGCGGATCTGCTTCGTGCACGGCGGCGGATGCGCGCTCGGACTGCTCGGCCGCTGGGACCACGGGTGGCGGACCCGCGCGGACGTGCGGCGCGACTCGGCCCGGCCGCCGGGCGAGAGCGTGCGCTCGTTGTGGTTCGACACCGTCACCCACGACCGCGCGCTGCTCGGCCTGCTCACCGCGAAGGCCGGGAAGCAGGCCGTGGTGTGCGGCAGCGATTATCCCTTCGACATGGCGCAGCGCGACCCCGTCGGTTTCGCCGAGGCGGGCGGCCTCGACGTGGCCACGCTCGCCGTCAACGCGCGCGCGTTCCTGGGGGTGCCGGCATGAGCACGCTCTTGAGCCCGCTGACGCTGCGCGAGCTCACCCTGCCGAACCGGGTGTGGCTGTCGCCGATGTGCCAGTACAGCGCCGGCCCGGACGGCGTACCGGCGGACTGGCACCTCGTCCATCTCGGCGCCCGGGTGACGGGTGGCTTCGGACTGGTGCTCACCGAGTCCACCGCGGTCTCGCCGGAGGGGCGGATCAGCCCGCGGGACACCGGCTTGTGGTCGAACGAGCAGGTCGCGGGCTGGCGGCGGATCACGACGTTCGCGCATGCGCACGGCACACCGATCGGCGTGCAACTCGGCCACGCCGGACGCAAGGCGTCGACGTTTCCGCCCGGGCTCGGGAGCGGCTCGATCCCGGCGGCGGACGGCGGCTGGACCGCGCTCGGGCCGTCGCCGCTCGCCTACCGCGGCTATGCCACACCCGCACAGGCGAGTGCCGCCGACCTCGACCGGATCGTGGCGGACTTCGCCGCCGCGACCCGGCGCGCGGCCGCGGCCGGCTTCGACGTCGTCGAGATCCATGCCGGGCATGGATACCTGTTGCACCAGTTCCTCTCGCCGCGCGCCAACCGGCGGACGGACCGCTACGGCGGCGGCTTCGACAACCGGGTCCGGCTGCTGCTGGAGGTGGTCGATGCCGTGCGCGGGGCATGGCCGGCCGAGCGCCCCCTGCTCGTCCGGGTCTCGGCCACCGACTGGGTGGACGGCGGCTGGACGCCGGAGGAGACGGTCGATCTCGCCCGGCTCCTGCACGACCGCGGAGTGGACCTGCTCGACGTCAGCACCGGCGGGCTGGACCCGGACCAGCGGATCCCGGTCGGCCCCGGCTACCAGGTCCCGTTCGCCCGGCAGGTGCGGGACAAGGCGATGCTGCCGGTCGGCGCGGTCGGCCTGATCACCGACCCGGACCAGGCCGAGACCGTGCTCGGCGAGGGCTCCGCCGACGTCGTCCTCCTGGGGCGGGAGGCACTGCGAGATCCGTCGTGGCCGCTGCGCGCGGCCGCGCGCCTCGAACCGGCCACCCTGCGGGACCGCTATCCGCGGCAGTACCTGCGTGCCGTCTGAGGCAGGTCGTCACACGGCGATCTTCTGCAAGGTCTTCCCCTTGGCGTCGGTGATGACGAGCCTCAGCACGTTCGTTCCCGGGGGATACTCGACGGCCCAGAGCCCGAGCCCCGGGCTGACATTCCGGGCGAGGTTCGCCTGAAGCCTCCGCCCGTCCTTGGTGACGGCCGTCACCCCGTGAACGTCGTCCTTGGCGACACCGAACCAGACGGCTTTGCCCCGAAGCTTGCCCTGGATACGGGCGAACTCCTTGGTGAGCGGCGGAAAACCGGAGCAGGAGCTACCGTTCGGGCCGCTTTCGCACAGGAAGAGCTCACCCTTGCGGGGCGCGTCGCTCACCCACATCATCAGCGGCGGTACGGAGGCGATCGTCCCCTTGGGGGGATGCTTCTTCTTGAGTTCCGCGAATCCCCTGCCGGGCCGTGGCGTGACCGTGATCGTGACCATGGCGGACGGCGCGGTGGGCAGGGCGGCGACGATGCTGTTCTGGCGCTCCGACCACGGGTGAACCGGCCAGGCCACGAGAACGGCCGCGGCGGCCCCCACCGCCGACGTCGCGGCGACGGCAGCATGACGGCGTCTGCGCCGGGCGCGTCCCGTCGCCATGGCCCGGCTCACGTTCGTCGTGCTCGGCGGCCCCTCTTGGCGCGCCAGCGAGTCGAACACCTCTTTGACATCCATCACGATTCCTCCGTACGTGCGAGACGGGACTCCGGCGCGTCGAGCAGCGAGCGCAGGGTGGCCAGGCCGCGCGCGGTCTGGCTTTTGACGGTTCCGGTGGAGCAGCCCAGCGCGTGGGCGGTCTGCTCCACGCTCAGGTCACAGTGGAAGCGCAGCACGAGGGTGGCGCGCTGGCGGGCGGGAACGGCGGCCAGAGCCCGGTTGACGTCCATGACCAGGTCCCGGTCGCCGCCCTCGGCCGGCCGGTCGGACGGAGTAGGCGTCAGCCGTACCCGGGAGAACCAGCTCCCTCGCTGTTCGGCGAGGAAGACCCGGATCAGCATCGTGCGCACGTAGGCGTCGAGGTCGTCCGCGGCCCGTGCCTGGCGCCATTTCACGTAGAGCCGCGTTATCGCCGCCTGCACCAGATCGTCGGTGCGGTGCCAGTCCTGGCACAACGGGTATGCGATCTTCCTCAGCCAGGACAGCCGGACACTCACATAGGCGGTGTACTCCTCGTCAAGGCTCATTGGTCTCCCCGATAGACGACTTCACACCCAGAAGATGCGTCCGGCCCGGGCGCAGGTTGCAACACGCCGGCCGATGGATGGTCGCTCAGGCGGAAGTGACCAGGTGGTGAGCGGCCTCGGCGAAGGCGCGGACCCGGGCGGTGGCGCCGTCGGACCGCCACAGCAGTCCCCATCGCAGCGGCGGCGCGTCGCTGATGTGGACGTAGGCGACGTCGGGGCGTGCGTAGTAGCGCCTGGCCTGGGCTCCGACGGGGAAGGCGCCGTGGCCGGCGCCGATGAGGGTGAGCATCTCGTTGAACGTCGAGGCCGCGGGACCCGGCTCGATCGGCCGTCCGGAGGGAGTGACGCCGGGGGTGCGGTCCTGTCGCAGCGAGACGGGCAGGGTGTCCGGTAGCTGGAGGAGCTTGACCCTGGCCAGGTCCTCGAGCGAGACCGACGTACGGCGGGCGAACGCGTGTCCGGACGGCACGGCGAGCATGCGCGCCTCGGACACCAGCACCGGGCCGGTGGCGATGTCCGGCTCGTCGATGGGGAACGTGCCCAGCGCGAGATCGACCTGGCCGTCGCGCAGCCAGGGCATGAGATCGACCATCTGCGCCTCGCGAAGCCGCACCTCGCAGTCCGGCAGCCGCCGCTGGAACAGCTCGGCGGCCCCCGCGAGCAGCTGCCCGCCCGCCGCGCCGACGAAGGCCACCCGCAAGATGCCCGTCAGGCCCCGACCGGTGTCGATCGCCCGCGTGAACGCGGCGGCGATCTGGTCCCAGGCGGGCCGGACCTCCTCGTACAGTCGCCGCCCCACCGGGGTCAGCTCCACCCGGCGGCTGGTACGGGTGAACAACGGCACCCCGGTCCGGCGCTCGAGCTTGGCGATCGTCTGGCTGATCCGGGCGGTGGACACGCGCAGCCGCTCGGCGGTACGGCCGAAGTGCAGCTCCTCGGCCAGGGTCAGGAACGCCTCCAGCTCATGCCGCTCGAGCATGTCACCTCCAGATCGTTAACTGTCGCTTCACGATCCTTCCACAGAGCCGCGTTGATCGCCCTTCGCCCCGGGACGAGAGTGGTACCCGCCAGACACCCTCTGACCTGCACGGGAGCAAGCCATGTACGTCACCGCCGACCACGCCGTCGCCACCCCGGCGAACGACCCGGACGCACTGGTACGGGAGCTTCGGGACCGCGCCGAGATCCTCGACGCGCTGTACCGGTTCGGCCTGGGCCAGGACCTCAAGGACAAGTCGCTGTTCGCCTCCGCCTTCGCCGCCGGGGCGGAACTCGACTTCCGCCCCGCCGCCGCCAAGTGGGGCGGCCGGCCGCCGGTGATGTCCGGGCGGGACACGATCGTCGGCACCATCCTGACCATGTTCACCGGCCGGGTGGACACCACCCACCAGGTCACCAATCCCCGCATCGCCGTGGACGGGGACACCGCGCGGCTGACGGCCCTGGTGGAGGCCCAGCATCTGCTCACCGCCGACCACGCCGTCTTCGCCCTGCTGAAGAACCCCTATGACGTCGACCTGGTCCGCGACGGCGAGCGCTGGGTCATCCGCCGCGTGCGCATCGACAACGCCTGGTACACCGGCGACCCCACAGCGATCTTCGGCTCCCCGGCGACGCCTTCACCCCGGCCGCGCTGAGCCGAATGCGGCGGATCCGCTTGAGCGATGCATACTGCATATGCATACTTAGTATCCATGTCGATCAGGCACGGCCTGCTGGCGCTGCTCAGCAGAGGGCCTCGGCACGGCTATCAGCTGCGGGTGGAGTTCGAGGCCTCGACCGGGGCGACCTGGCCGCTCAACATCGGCCAGGTCTACGCGACGCTGTCCCGCATGGAGCGCGACGGCCTCGTCGAGCCGGGCGAGTCGGACGAACAGGGCCGGGTCGCCTACACGCTCACCGCGGCCGGCCAGGCGGAGCTGGCGCGATGGTTCAGCACCCCCATCGTCCAGTCCGACCGGCCGCGGGACGAGCTGGTCATCAAGCTGGCCATGGCCGTCGAGGCCAAGGAGGTGGACGTCGCGGAGGTCATCCGCCGGCAGCGTACGGCGACCATGCGCGCCCTCCAGCAGCTGACCAAGGCCAAGCGAGCTGTGACGGGAGGCGCGGCTCAGCGGCTGGTGCTCGATTCCATGATTTTCCGGGCCGAGGCCGAGCAACGGTGGCTGGACCACTGCGAGGCCGTTCTCAAGGAGGAAACATGACGGTCGTACGGCTGGCCGAGGTGGCCAGAGTCCACGGCGAAGGGGCGACAGCCGTACACGCTCTCAAGGGCGTGAGCCTGGAGGTCGACGCGGGGGAGCTGGTCGCGGTCATGGGCCCGTCCGGGTCGGGCAAGTCGACCCTGCTCAACCTCGTGGGCGGGCTGGAGCAGCCCACGTCGGGCACGGTGCACGTCGACGATCAGGACCTGGCCGCCGTACGCGACCTGGCGGCATTACGGCGGCGCAGCGTCGGCTACGTCTTTCAGGACCTCAACCTGATCCCGTCGCTGACGGCGGTGGAGAACGTGATGCTGCCGCGCGAGCTCGACGGCGCGCGCCCACGCCTCGCCCGCGAGGAGGCCATGGTCGTGCTGGCGGAGACCGGCGTGGAAGAGCTGGCCGACCGCTTC
Organism: Nonomuraea sp. NPDC004186; assembly: GCF_053603495.1. Classification (NCBI taxonomy): domain Bacteria; kingdom Bacillati; phylum Actinomycetota; class Actinomycetes; order Streptosporangiales; family Streptosporangiaceae; genus Nonomuraea; species Nonomuraea sp. NPDC004186. The sequence goes on from NZ_JBSGFQ010000078.1 coordinate 53,247, forward strand.
CCCGACGAGCTGTCCGGCGGCCAGCGCCAGCGGGTCGCGATCGCCCGCGCTCTGGTCGGCGAGCGGCGCCTGGTGCTGGCCGACGAGCCGACCGGCGCGCTCGACACCCGCACCGGCGATGAGATCCTGCAGGTCTTACGCGCCCGCTGCGACGCGGGCGCGGCGGTTCTACTCGTCACCCACGAGCCGCGCTACGCCGCATGGGCCGACCGGGTGGTGTTCCTGCGTGACGGGATGGTCGCGGATTCCACGGACGTGCCGCTGGAGAGCGCCCGATGAGCGCCGTTCTGGTCGCGCTGCGCCTCGCCCGCCGCAACGCGTGGCGTTCCCGGGGGCGAAGCGCGCTCATCATGGTGATGATCGGCCTGCCTGTCCTGGTGATCACGGCGATGCTCACCCTCGCCGCGACCATGAGCGTCAGCCCGCGGGAGGGGCTGGTGGCCGAGCTCGGCGCGGCCGATGCCCTCCTCATGCAGGCACCCGAGGGTACGGTGCTTCGCCAGGAGCCGAACGGGACGAGCTGGAGCACGGGCGGCGGCGGAGCGACCGTGCCCCGGCGCAGCGCCGCCGAGGTGGGGGCGCTGCTCGGACCGGGCACCCGGGTGATCCCGTTCGATGCCGGTGTGCTCCAACTGGGGACCGAGCGGGTCGAGGTGCTGCGGACCGACCTGCGCGATCCCCTCACCAAGGGGATGCGGACACTGAGCGAGGGCAGGTTGCCCGCGGCCGCCCGCGAGGTCGCGGTGACCTCCGCGTTCGGCCTGCGGCCCGGCGATCTGCTGCGGCCGTCCGGCGCGGCGCCGCTGACGGTGGTGGGCGTGGTCGAGCACCCGAACCGGCCCTCTCTGCGGCAGGTCGTCGGTCCCGATCTCCCGCTGGCGTCGGTGAATGAGTTCTGGTCTCCGCGCGAGAACGGCACCGGATGGCTCGCCGACACCGCCGAGCCCGTGTCCTGGACCCGCGTGAGCGCGCTGAACAGCGCCGGTCTGTACGTCACCTCGCGCGCCATGATGACGGACCGTCGCTCGTGGACTCGTGACTCGGGCTTCGACGTCCAGTCCACGGTCGGGATCGGCACCATGGTGATCATGGTGGTGCTGGTGACCGTGCTGCTGGCCGGGCCCGCTTTCGCGGTCGGGCTCAGGAGGCGGCGCCGGGAACTGGCCGAGATCGCGGCCCAGGGCGGCTCGGCCGCGCAACTGCGGACGATCGTGGTGGCCGACGGACTGGTTCTCGGCGGGGCCGCCACCTTCGTGGCGACGGTGCTGGGCATCGGGGCGGGAACGCTCGGCGCCCCGATCATGGCGCGATGGGGAGGACAGGTCGGCCCGCCGGAAGTGCCGTGGCCGCCGGTTCTGGCCGTCGCCGCTCTGGGCCTGCTCACCGGGATCGTGGCAGCGCTGGTGCCCGCCGTACAGGCGGCTCGGCAGAACAGCGCGGCGGTGCTGGCCGGCCGGACGCCCGCGGTGGCCGATCGGCCGGGATGGCCGCTGGCGGGGGCCGCGCTGGTGCTGGCCGGACTGGGGGCGACCGTGGTGGCGCGGCGCCAGCCGGGCTCGGTGTGGGTGCTCGCCTCCGCCGTGCTGGTCCTGCTCGGGCTGGTGGTGCTGACGCCGTGGCTGGTCCGCTGCACGGGGCGGCTGGCCGGGCGGTTGCGGCTCCCGCTGCGGATGTCCGTACGTGACGCGGTCCGCCACCGATCCCGTACGGCGAGCGCGGTGGCGGCGGTCATGGCGGTTACGGCCACCGTCGTGGCGGTGGGCATCGGCACGTACAGCGAGTACATGGACCAGCGCAACGCCTACACCTCGGCGCGCCCGACCGGCATGCTGGCGATCTGGGCCGGAAACATCGGAGATCCGGCCTGGAGCAGGCTTCGCGCCGAAGCCGCCCGCCAGCTGCCGGGCGTGCCGCTGGCCGCCGGTTACCAGGTGAAGGACACCAAGGGCCACCGCTACGCGTTGCGGTACACGGTGCGATGGAACGGCACCCGCACGCGTCGCACGGTGGCCGTCGGAGACCAGACCCTGCTCAGGCTCCTGCAGGGGCGCCATGATCCGCAGGCGGCCGCGGCGCTGGCGAGCGGGAAGGCCGTGGTGTTCGACCCGGCCGCGCTGCGGGACGGCAAACTCGCGCTGCGGGCGAGCTCCACGTCCGGCCCCGCGCGCAAGCTCGACGTGCCCGCGGTGCTGGCCACACCCGCCGACGAGCACCAGGGGGGCGCCCTGCTGCCGCGTGCCCTGGTGGAGCAGGCCGGTTTCGCGACGGCGGAGCGCCAGCTCTACGCCATGTACCGGCCGTCGGCGAACTCGACGCTGGCGCGTGATCTGGCCAAGGTGACCCCCCGCGTCACGGTCGCCTCCGAGGAGGGCTACCGCAACATGCCCGACCCCGCCCCCGGCCTGTGGCGCTGGCTCGGCGGCGCTCTCGTCCTCGTCGTCGGCGGCACGCTGGCCGCCACCCGCCTGGCAGCCGCCGACATGCGGCCCGAGCGGGCGACGATGGTGGCCATCGGCGCCCCGCCCAGGATGTCGCGGGCGGTCGTGGCGGGCCAGGCCCTCTACATCTCCGGGCTCGGCGCGCTGGTGGGGCTGCTCGCGGGAACGGTGACGGGCCTGGCCCTGACCCGGCCGATGACGACGCACGGCGCCGGAGATCCCGCCACGATCGCGATACCGTGGCCGTTTCTCGTCGCCGTGGTGGTCGGGCTGCCCGTTCTGGCGAGCGCGGCGGCGCTGATCACCCGGACCAGGCTGCCCCTCGCCCGCCGGCTCCTGTGACACCGACCGGCTGGACGGTCGCTCATCCTTCGGCCAGGGGCGCGCCTCGGTAGGCGCGCCAGAGGGCGAGGTCGTAGCCGAGGCCCAGGGCCGCGCCGAGCAGCAGCGGAGCTCCCAGCGCGGCCAGCGTGCCGGTCAGCAGCGTGGTGGCGGCGATGGGAGCGGCCGAGACGGCGATGCTGCGGGCCATGCTGGTCATGCTGGCGGCGGCCGTGCGGTGCGCGGTGGGAACGACCGCGGCCGTGAAGGCCTGCCGCGCCGGTACGTCGATCTTGGAGACCGTCTGGCGGAGCAGCAGCAGGGTGACGGCGGTGGCGAGGTTCTGGGCGAACGGGATGCAGGCCAGCAGCAGGTTGGCCGCCGTGTGCGGAAGGAGCATGGTGGCCAGCAGGCCGCGCCGGGCGGCCAGCAGCGGCGCGGTGAGCTGGGCCAGCGCCGGCAGCAGGTTGGCGGCGAAGAACACCAGGCCCAGTTGCGTGGTGGTGGCGCCGTAGCGGTGGGCGAACCACCAGGCCAGCACGGCCTGGACGGCCAGCCCGCCGGACAGGGCGTCCAGGGCGGACAGCCCGGCCAGCAGGCGGACCTGGCCCGGCACCCGCACGCGGTGCCCGCTCCGGTCAGGTCGTGCGGTCTCGGGGGCCTCGGCCTGCGGCGACAGGTGCCAGAACAGCGTCACGGTGCCGGCCGCCAGGACCGCGTACAGGGCGAAGGCGGCGTCCGGGGCCGATGTCCACGACTGGAGCCCGAGGGCGGCGGCGGCCAGCCCGCCCAGCGCGCCGGATGCCATGGCGGTGACGTTGTAGCAGGTGAAGATGGCCGTATGGCGGGACGGGGGGCAGTTCTGGGCCAGGATCGCCTGCTCCACCCCGGAGAACGGGGTGTTGTCGTTGGTGGAGGGCGAGATCGTCCCGATGAAGGCGGCGGCGACCAGCACGGGGTAGGACTCGCTGAATGCGAACACGACGCCGGTCACCGCCATCAGGCAGCCGCACGCGATCAGCGTTCGCCGCCGTCCCCACACGTCGGCGAACAGGCCCAGCATCAGGCTCGCGAACACCGAACCGGCGGCGGCCACGGCCAGCAGCAGCCCGGTCTGCCAGGGTGCGTCGCCGTCCTGGGCGAGCAACTCGGCCAGGAGCACGCTGGTGCATCCGTACCCGAAGGTCCGCAGTGCCCGGGCGGCGATGACCAGCAGGCCGTTACGTCCCACTTCGGCGGGAAATCGGCCCCTGAGCTGCGCATATGGCATGCGGCATGATGGCGCGGGCAATACCCCGGGCACACGGCGAACGCGCGAAGACAGGCAAAGATCTTCCTGCGGCCGCCGCGCGCCCACGACCGAGCCGGGCACCCGAGCGGGGGGTGCCCGGCGCCTGGTTCAGCCGTCCTCGGGCTCGGAGGCGTCGCCCTTGCCCTCCTGCTCGTGCTGGTCGTCCGCCTGACCCTGCTTGCCTTCCTGAGCGCTGTCGTCCTGGCCGTCCTCGGCTTCGGACTGCTCGCCGACCTGGTCGTCGTTGCCGTCCTCGGCTTCGGCCGTCTGGCCCTGCTCGTCTTCCTTGGTGCCCTCGTCGGGCTCCGCGCTCTCCTGGGGCGTGGCGGCCTCGTTCTCGGCGGGGGCGGCGGAGGAGTGGGTGGAGGCGGGGGCGGGGCTCTGGCCGGTGGAGGAGGCGAACGCGGCGGCTCCGCCGCCCGCGACGAGGACGGCCACGGTGGCGAGTCCGGGGATGAGCATGGACTTACGCATTGAAATATCTCCGATGCATTGACGTCGTACTGACCCCGTCAGTCTGCGCAAACGTGGGACAGCGGAAGGTTCGGCCATTCATAACGCGGGGTTAATCCTGGTCCGAAGCCGGGCGGAGAGTGTCCCCGACAGCGGGTTAGCGGGGCGTTTACCTTGTATCTGCCACTCTGGAGGGGTGACAGCGCGGGGCGTGCCGCTGCGGCGGCGGGTGCTGGTGGTGATCGTGAGCGTGACAGCCCTGGCCGTCGCGCTTTTCCTGGTGCCGCTGGCGGTCGCGGTGAGCCTGCTCTTCCACGACCAGACCGTGGCGGCCCTGCAACGCGACGCCGCCTGGGTCGCCGCCGCCGTGCCCGACGAGCCGCGGACGCCGTTGAGACTGCCGACGGGCATGTCGGGTGACCTGGCCATCGGCGGCTACAACGTGACCGGCGCCCGGCTGTTCGGCGACGGTCCCGCCCACTCACGGCTGACCGTCTCCAGCAAGGACGGACGCGTCCACGACGCCGTCGAGGGCGGTTTCCTGGCTGTGTCCGCGCCGGTCCCCTCCGACGAGGGCACCGCCGTGGTCATCCGGGTGGCGACACCGAACGCGCAGGTCGAGGAGCGCGTTCACGAGGCATGGTTGCTGTTGGGCGGACTCGCGCTGATCGTGATCGCGTTGGCCGCGGGCGCGGCCGTGCGGCAGTCGGCCAGGCTCGCCGCGCCGCTCGAACGGCTCACCACCGCGGCGCAGGCCCTCGGCGGCGGCGACTTCAGCGTCCGCGCCTCCCCTTCCGGCCTGCGCGAGGCCGACCAGGCCGGGCAGGCCCTGGAGTCGACCGCCCGCCGCCTCGGGGCCGTACTGTCGCGCGAGCGGGCCTTCAGCGCCGACGTCTCCCATCAGCTCCGCACAGGTCTGACCGGCCTGCTGCTCGGCCTGGAATCCGCCCTGTCCCGCCCCGGAGCAGACCTGGTTCCGGCGGTACGGGCCGCGCTGAGCAGGGGCGAGCGGCTGCAGGAGGTGATCGACGATCTCGTACGACTCAGCCGCGACAGCCGCGTGCCGGCCGAGCACCTCGACGTCGGCGGGCTGATGGAGGAGGTCCGGCAGGAGTGGCACGGTCCGCTGGCCGAGCACGGCCGCCGCCTGACGATCACCGTGGAGCCGGAACTGCCGCCGGCGACGGCTCAGCCCGCGGCCGTCCGGCAGATCCTGCGCGTACTCGTCGACAATGCGGTACGTCACGGCCACGGCGAGGTCGCGGTCACCGTCTCCGACGTCGGCCCCGGGCTGGCCATCGAGGTGGGCGATCACGGGACGGGCGTGGCCGAGGGCGTCGATCCGTTCGTCAGGTCCAGCGGCGACAGCCACGGCATCGGCCTTGCCCTGGCCCGCTCGCTGGCCGAGGCCGAAGGCGGCAGGCTGGTGCTCAGCCGGGCCAGACCGCCGCTGTTCAGCCTGCTGCTGCCCGGCCACGGCAGGTGATGGTCATGGCTCGTAGCGGTAGCCGCGCCCCCGCACCGTGACGATCCGCTCCATCCCCTCGCCGTGCTCGGCCAGTTTGCGGCGCAGCGCGAACACGTGCACGTCCAAGGTCTTGGTCGGACCGAACCAGTTCTCGTCCCACACCTCGTCCATGAGCTGCTCGCGCGTCACCACCTCGCCCGCCCGGCTCACCAGCGCCGCCAGCAGATCGAACTCCTTGGGCCGCAGCGCCACCTCCGCCTCCCCGACGTAGGCGCGCCGGGCGGGCAGGTCGAGCCGCAGCCGCCCGGCGGTCAGCAGCCGTTCCCCCTGGGCCGGTCCGCGGCGCCGCAGGTGGGCGCGGATCCTGGCCATCAGCTCGGTCAGCCGGAACGGCTTGGTCAGGTAGTCGTCGGCACCCGCGTCGAGCGCCACCACGACCTCGAACTCCTGGGTACGGGCCGTGAGCACGACGATCACCGTGTCCGGCGCCCTTGCCCGGAGCCGCCGGCACAGGGCCACCCCGTCCACGTCGGGCAGCCCCAGATCCAGCAGGACGAGATCGGGTTGCCGCCGCTCCGCCGCCCGCAGCGCCTCGGCACCGTCCGCGGCCGGCTCCGCCTCGTAACCCTGGGCGGCCAGCGCCTCGACCAGCTCGGACCGGATGACCAGGTCGTCCTCCACGACCAGCACGCACGTCATGCGCCCGATGGTACGGGCTGCGTCGTCAAGGGCGGTCGAGCTGCGCGGGCGGCCCCCGGACCGCTTCTCCGGGGGCCGCGATGGCAGACGACGTCAGGGCTTATGCCGTCGGGATTTCGCGCACGAGCCGGGAAGACCAGGGGCACCAGACATAGCCGGGCAGGAACGCCCCGCCGGCCTCGTCCAGGTTCTCCTCGACGTAGGGGATGGTCGCGTCGCAGACCTCGATCGCGACGTCGAAGAAGTCGATCGTCTCGGACCGCAGCTGGTAGCTCCAGCGAGGGTTGTAGGGAGCGGGGCGCGGCACGATGCGTCCGATGACGTGTGGCCTGTCCGCGGTGGCGCCGCTGAGCAGGTCGCGGGCGTGCTGGATCTTGTCCGGGTCGGTGATTTCGACGATGAACCGTGCCTGGGTGAAGTCGGTGAACTCGAAGTAGGCCCGGGCCGCTGCCTGGGCGGGCACGGGGGCGGCGAAGCCGAGCGTCGCGATGGCGGCGACAGCCGTGACGGTCCTGGTCAGGATGCTGCGCATGGAGACCTTTCACCTCGTACGATTACTGTGAGTAGCTTTTCCATGCGCTAAGTAATCACAGGAGGGTGAGGGCGTCGCCTGACGTCACAGTGATAACGCTGTCACCGCGTGCAACGGCCTCAATCGCCGTCTCCGGCTGCGGCGCGTTCCGGTCCGCCGCCCATCCAGGCGCTCACCCCCGGACCGCGGCTGTCGAACGGGAAACCGCGCCGCCGATCGGCTCACCACGGCGCCGAGATCATCGAGACTGGCACCGGGTCCTGAAACTCGGAAAGCCAGGCGGAGGTCTCGTGCGAAGAGTGATCGCGTCCCTGTCCCTGATACTGCTCCTCTCCTCCTGCGGTGGGGTCTCTCCGGCCGGCGGGTCCGATGAGTTCGAGAGGCGCGCTCGTGAGGTGGCGGAGCGCTGGCAGGGCTCGGCCGACGACCGCGCCTGGCGCAAGGGGTTCGTCGCACTGGAGGTGCTCAATCCGCAGGGATGGAACCATGTGCGCCGAATCCCGGCCTGGGTGAACAGGAGCTCGCACAACGGCGCCTGGCGGTTGGCCGCCAGGCTGCCCACCGGCTCCCCGGCCCGCGCCGAGGTGCGATGGCCGGACGGCGAGGTCTCGCAGGTGCCGCTCATCACGGCGGAGCGGGCGTACGCGGAGTTCAGCAAACCGGCCGGTCTCATCGAAGAGGAGTGTCCGGTCAAGGGATGCCGCCTCCTCCGGGTGACCGGGGCCAGGCTGGGCAAGGTCCCGCTGGAGACCAGTCGCGGCGCGATCCAGGTGCCCGCCTGGATGTTCACCGTCGAGGGGGTCGAGCAGAAGAAGGTCCACGTGGCGGTCGACCCCTCGGCCGTCACCGCCCGGCCCGAGCGGGTGCAGGGGAGCGTCGAAGAGGTGATGGCGTTCGGCCTCGTCGCCGGCAAGCCAAGAGAGCTGCTGCTCCGCTACGGGTACGGCGCCTGCGACACCGTTCACGGGGCACGCGCCTACGAGACCGGACAGCTGGTGGTGGTCGACGTGGACGAGGAGGACTCCGGCTCGGGCAAGCCCTGCCCGGCGATACTCAAGACGGCCACGACCACGGTCACGCTCGCCCGGCCGCTTGGCGACCGCCTCGTGCTCGACTCCGGTACGGGGCTGCCGGTGCTGCGGCGCACCCCCGACTCGTAGCGCTCTGACGTGCGGTTATGTCCCGATCTGCTGGGTAGCCCGGCCCGGAGGGCACACCCTACAGCGGAGGGTGCGGAGATGGCGCGTTGTCTGGTCACCGGGGCGACCGGCTACATCGGCGGCCGGCTGGCCCCCGAACTGCTCGCGGCAGGTCACGAGGTCCGCTGCATGGCACGATCCCCTGAGAGACTGCGGGACCTGCCCTGGGTGGCGCGGACGTCGGTCGTCAAGGCGGACGCCACCGATCCCGGACAGACCCGGGAGGCCCTGGACGGCATCGAGGTGGCCTACTACCTGATCCACACGATGGGCGGGGCCGGGCAGTTCGCCGAGAACGACCGCAGGGCTGCCGAGACGTTCGCGGCGGCGGCCGAGCAGGCGGGGGTACGTCGCATCGTCTACCTCGGTGGGCTCGTCCCCAGCGAGCGGCTTTCCCCTCATCTGCGGTCCAGGGCGGAGGTGGGCGAGATCTTCCTGCGGGCAGGCGTGCCGGCGGTGGTGCTGCGGGCCGCGGTCATCATCGGCTCCGGTTCGGCGTCGTTCGAGATGCTGCGATACCTGACCGAACGGTTGCCGGTCATGACGACGCCCCGCTGGGTGCACACCCGCACGCAACCCATCGCCGTACGGGACGTGCTGCGTTACCTCACCGCCTGGGCGAGCGTGCCCGACGAGGTCAACCGTGCCTTCGACATCGGCGGCCCGGACGTGCTGACCTACGCCGACATGATGCACGGGTACGCGTCCGTGGCCGGTCTGCCCCACCGCGCGATTATTCCCGTGAGGGTGCTCACCCCGAGGTTGTCGAGCCTTTGGGTGGGCCTGGTCACCCCGGTCCCGTCGGGGATCGCGCGGCCGCTGGTCGAGTCACTGCGCAATGAGGGGATCTGCGGCGAGCACGACATCGCTCGCTACGTGACCGACCCGGAGGAAGGGTTGATCGGTTTCCGCGAGGCCGTCTCACTGGCGCTCAAGAAGATCAAGGAGGCGGACGTCGCCACTCGCTGGTCCTCGGCCTCCACACCCGGCGCCCCTAGCGACCCGCTGCCGACCGATCCCGACTGGGCGGGCGGCAGCCTCTACATCGACTGCCGCAGCCTCCGGGTGGATGCGGACCCCGAGGCGTTGTGGCAGGTCATCGAGGGTATCGGCGGTCACAACGGCTGGTACTCCCTTCCGGTCGCCTGGCACCTGCGCGGCCTGCTGGACAGGCTCTTCGGCGGCGTCGGGCTGCGCCGCGGGCGGCGTGACGCACACCGGCTGAGGACGGGCGACACGCTCGACTTCTGGCGGGTGGAAGAGGTGCTGCCCGGTCGCCTGCTGCGGTTGCGCGCCGAGATGCGACTGCCGGGCCTGGCCTGGCTGGAACTGAGCGTCTCCCGCTCCGGCGGCAGCACCTTCTACCGGCAGCGGGCGATCTTCCATCCGCACGGCCTGCTCGGGCACCTCTACTGGTGGGCGATCAGCCCCTTCCACGGCCTGATCTTCGGGCGCATGCCCGTCAACGTGGCGGCGGCCGCCGCCCGGCGAAAGGCCGTGCCCGCGTAAGACCCCGTCGCATGCCTGCTTACCTTCCTTGAGATGGCGTTCGGTCATGGGCTCGTGCAGGTGACACCGGTCGGGGCGGTCGAGCCGTTGCCGTTGGCGGTGAAGCCGAAGGTGGTCGTCCCGTTGGCTGCGATGGTGCCGTTGTAGGGGGTGTTCTTGACGGTGACCGTGCCGGTGGTGCCGGTGTTCACGCCGTTCCAGAGGCTGGTGATGGTCTGGCCGCCGGCCAGGGTCAGCTTCACGGTCCAGCCGTCGAGCGTGGACGGCCCGTTGTTGGTGACGGTCACCTCGCTCTGGAAGCCGGTGCCCCAGTCGTTGACCAGCCGGTACGTCGCCGTGCATCCGCCCGGTTGCCCGCTCGGCGTGGGCGTGGGCGTGGGCGTGGGGGTGGGCGTCGGTGTCGGGGTGGTGCTGCCGCTGACCCGGTAGACGATGGTGCCGTGCGAGGGCACGGCGGCCGAGATGGTGCCGGTGCTGGTGCCGGCGGCGTTCGTCCAGGTGTCGCGCAGGGTGAACGAATCGCCCGCCAGGCCGATCGCGGACGCGGTGGTGCTGATCGTGGTCGTGCTGCCGCCCTGGTTGAACAGGGCGACCGCGACGTCGCCGTTGCCGAGCTTCTTGGCCAGCACGCGCCGGGTTCCGTCGTTGCTGACCTGGCG
>NZ_JBSGFQ010000079.1:0-62179 GCF_053603495.1 Nonomuraea sp. NPDC004186
CGTACCAGGACGAGGCGATCGACTTGCCCATCATCATCATCGAGATGCCGAAGAACGCGTGGAAGGGCATGGTCATCATGAGCGTGCCGAGCTTGCCCACGATCACGCCCTTGGTGAAGTGGCGTTGGACGAAGGGGTAGATGATCAAGGCGGGGATCACCGCGATGACCACGATGGCCATTTTGATGGCGAGTGTCGGCGGGGCGTCGCCGGTCACGCCTGCCGTGGCGCTGGGCAACGGGTTGGAGTCCACCACGTACTGGCGCAGGATCAACGCCAGCGGCCACTTCCTGGTGTCGTCGATGTAGAGCATCGCGTTGAACCAGGCGTTCCAGTAGCCGACCGCGTAGAACATCGCCACGACGGCCGTGACCGCCTTCGACATGGGCAGGACGATGCGCCACAGGATGCGGAACTCGCCCGCCCCGTCGATGCGGGCGCTGTCCAGGACCTCGCCCGGGATGCTCATGAAGAACGAGCGCAGCACCACCACGTTGAACGCCGAGACGGCCGTCGGCAGGATCAGCGACCAGTAGCTGTCCTTCAGGCCCAGGCCGCTGACCATCAGGTAGACCGGGATGATGCCGGGGAAGAAGACGAACATCAGCAGCACGCTGAACAGCAGCGGGCGGTGGAGGAACGAGCCCGGGCGCGACAGCGAGTACGCGCCCAGGATGCTCACGCCGGCGCTGAGGAGCGTCCCGACCACCGTGACGCCCGTGCTGACCAGGACGGCCCTGCTGACGACCGTGTCGGAGAAGATCTGCTCGTACGCCTCGAACGTGATCCCTTCCGGCACCAGCACCAGCCCGCCCGCGCGGTTGACCGTGGCGGCCGAGCTGAGGCTGGTCAGGACGATGGTGTAGAGAGGGCCGAGCACCACCACGACGACCAGGGTGATCAGCGAGCCCTTGCCGAGCTGGCCGAACGGCGAGGGGCGTTCCTCCCACGGCGCGAGCCTGGAGGGCTTACGGGAGGTGAGTACGGTCATGATCGCGAATACACCCCTCGCTCGCCGAACGCGTGCGCGACCCGGTTGGCCGCCACGATGAGCAGCAGCCCGACCAGGCCCTTGAACAGCCCGGCCGCCGCCCCGTACCCCAGATCCCCGGTACGCAGGCCCGACCAGTACACGAACGTGTCGAAGACCTCGGATGCCGCGCTGCCGACGGCGCTGCGCTGCAGCATGAACTGCTCGAACCCGACGTTCAGCGCGTCCCCGAGCCGCAGGATCAGCAGGAGCACGATCACCGGACGCAGCCCGGGCAGCGTGATGTGCCACATGCGACGCCAGCGGCGGGCCCCGTCCACGGCGGCGGCCTCGTACAGGTTGGGGTCGATGGTGCTGAGGGCGGCGAGGAAGATGATCGCCCCCCAGCCGGCGTCCTTCCAGACGGTCTGGGACGTGATCAGCAGGATGAACGTGTCGGAGTTCGTCATCCAGTCGATGCCCTCATGGCCGCGCTCCCGCAGGATCTGGGCCAGCAGCCCCGCCCCGCCGAACATCTGCTGGAAGATGGCGATGACCAGCACCCAGGAGAAGAAGAACGGCATGTAGACCACGCCCTGCACGAACGCCCTCAGCCGGGCCGAGACGATGCTGTTGAGCAGCAGCGCCAGCATGATCGGCACGGGGAAGTAGAAGACGAGCTGGAAGGCCGTGATGGACAGGGTGTTCGCGATGGCGCGCAGGAACTGGGGGTCCTGGAGGAGCAGCCCGAAGTTGGTGAAGCCGATGATCGGGGAGCCGGCGATCCCGTCGGTGTACGGGTTGTAGTCCTGGAACGCGATGACGTTGCCGAGGGCCGGGATCCACCAGAAGGCGACGACGAGCAGGAGCATCGGCAGGTTCATCACGAGCAGCGGCCAGTCCCGGCGGAGCTTGGCCCTCCAGGTGATCTCCTGCGGGGCGGCCTTGCTGGGCTGCGGAGCCGTCCGTCTGGCCGTGATCACACCCATGAACAGCCTCTTACCGTTGCGCGGGTTCTCACGGGTCTCACAGCCTGCCGTTCTCCCGCGCGACCTTCATGTAGAACTCCCGGGCCTCGTTCCCGCCCTGGTCCTGCCACTCCTTGACGACGCTCGGCCACTCGGAGACCGGCCGCTTACCCCGGTAGATCTCCTGCATCTTGTCCTCGATGGGCGTGACGAGCCCGGCCATCTTCGACGGCGTCTCCACCCGGAGACCCACGAACGGGTCGTTGGACAGGAGCTTCGCGGCGTTCGACTCCCAGTCGTAGAGCGACTGCACGAGGTCCCTGTACTGGCTCGTCGCGTTGGCGTTGGGCCGCCCCGACAGGAACAGGTACGTGGGCGCGACCTCCTTGCGCCCGAGCGCCGTCGTCTTGATGACGCCGTTCGCGACCGTGTAGTGCTTGCCTTCGACGCCGTTGGAGACCAGTTCGTACTCCTGCGTCCCGAACGGCGCCGAGGTCCAGTTGGCCAGGGCGAGCAGCTCGCGCGTGCGCGCGTCCCCGAGGCCCTTCTTGATGAAGGCGAACATACTGGCGGGCTCGTTGCGCCACACGATGGGGGTGCCGCCCGCGTGCTGCGGGTAGGGATTGACGATCTCCATCTTGAACTTGGGGTCGTCCGGCAGGAAGCGGTCGAGGTTCTCGTGCCAGGCGCCGAGGCCGTCCCAGTAGATGATCATCTGGCCGCTGCCGAAGATGGCCTTGTTGTCGGCGTTCTTGTTGGCCACGACGTCCGGGTGGACGTACCCGTTCGAGAAGAGCTTCGTCATGAACTCGACGTGCGCGGCCCATTCGGCCGTCTCGTACTTGTACTCGAGCGTGCCGTCGCTCTTCTTCCGCCACTCGCGCGGAGCGCCGAAGGCGCGCTGGACCTCCTTGTCCATGCCGCCGAACGCCCAGCGCTTCTTCTTCGGGTCCGTGATCGCCTTGCCGAGCGTCATCAGGTCGTCGGCGCTCTTGGGATGCTCCAGGCCCAGGTCCTTCAGAATGTCCCCGCGGACGAACGTGGCCTGCGGGAACGGGTCGTTCTGCCAGGGGATGCCCTGGAGCATGCCGCCGAAGACGCTGTACTGCCAGGCCGCCGTGTCGTAGTTGGCCAGCAGAGGGAACTCCTTGGCCTTGTCGCCGGCCAGGTAAGGGCCCAGGTCGGCGAAGAGCTTGTTGGCCGCCTCGGTGAAGTGGGCGATCTTGATGAGCTCCCATTGGGGGACGCAGACCATCTCGGGCACGTCGCCGCTGGCCAGGACGGTGCTGAGCTTCTGCCCATACGTGTTGCCGTCCGAGATGTTGAAGCGCACGACGCCGCCGAGGCGCTCGGTCATGTAGTCGTAGTAGGAGTTGCTGCCCGGCCCGGGCGGCACGGTCCCCCACAGCGGCGTCATCGCGGTCACCTCTTTGCCGCTGGTCAGCGGCTTGGTGGTGACGGCCTGCACCATGTTGGCCGGGCGGGTCAGGAAACCGGGCGCGACGAACTCGTTGCCCGGCAGATCCGGTTTGAGCCCGGGGATCTCGAACGGCACCCGCGTGGGCACCAGGCTCTTGAGCTTGTCGGCCGCCACGGCCGTACCCTTGGACAGCTGCTTCTTCTCGGCGCAGCCGGCCACCAGGACGCTCGCACCGACCAGGCCGAGGAATCCGCGGCGGGACGTGTTGGTTGCCATGGCCCGCTCCCTTCTCCAAGTGGGGATGACCTCGTTAAAATTAGTTGGTATTACGACCAAACAAATTAGTAGACTGTGACCGTGGCCACAAGGGATCGCGACGTCACAGGTTGGTGCCGATGAGAAGCTGCGCGGCATCGACTCCTGTTGGTGAAGGGAGCCCGGGATGCGGCATGCTGGGGTCATCTCTTGGCGGGAACGGGGCTGATTTTGATCACTTCTACGACCGGCCCTCAGCCGGCCGACTTCGCCGACGTACGGGCCACCAACCTCGCGGTCGTGCTGCGGTTCGTCCGGGAGCACGCGCCCTGCTCGCGGGCCGACATCGCGGCCTCCACCGGGCTCAACAAGGCGACGGTCTCCAGTCTCGTCGCGGACCTCATCGACCGGCGGCTGGTCCGTGAGACGGGGCTGACGGAGAACCGGGTCGGGCGGCCGGCCACGATGCTGGTGCTGGACGGCTCGCCGTACGCCGCCATCGGGGTCGAGATCAACGTCGACTACGTGTCCGCCGTGGCCGTCGACCTGGCGGGGGAGCGGCTGCTGACGTGGCGGCGCTCGTTCGGCGGCGGCGAGTCCGTCAACCAAGGGGTGGCGGGCGTCGGCGCGATCATCAGGCGGGTGGTCAGCCGCATGGCCAAGGAGGAGCGCCAGGTCCTGGGCCTGGCCGTGGCCGTGCCGGGGCTGGTCGACGTGCAGGGCACCGTACGCATCGCGCCCAACCTCGGCTGGCGGGACGCCGACATCGGCGGCGACCTGACCAAGGCGCTGCGCGACCCCGGCTTCCCGATCCAGGTCGACAACGACGCCAACCTCGCCGCCCTGGCCGAGCAGCGCTTCGGCGCGCACGCGGGGGCCTCCGACCTCGTCTACCTCACCGGCGAGATCGGCGTGGGCGCGGGGATCATCCTCGACGGGCGGCTGCGCCGCGGCCGCCTCGGCTACAGCGGCGAGATCGGCCACGTCCAGCTCGATCCCGACGGTCCCGAGTGCCACTGCGGGCGGCGCGGCTGCCTGGAGGTCATGGCCGGGATCGGCGCCGTGCTGGGCAAGGACCCCTCTCCCGCCGAGATCCAGGTGGAGATCGAGGAGTCCGTACGCCTCGCCCGCGCCGGCGACCCGGCCACCCTGGCCACGCTGGAGTCGGTGGGCCGGAGCCTGGGCAGGGGCGTGTCGATCCTGGCGAACCTGCTCAATCCCGAGGTGGTGATCCTGGGCGGCTACTACGTCCCGCTGGCGCCGTGGCTGCTGCCCGCCGTCCAGGACGAGATGGACGACCGCGTGATCGCCTCCGGGTCCGGCGGCTGCCAGGTCGTCGCCTCGACGCTGGGCCACGACGCTGCCGCGCTGGGCGGTGCCGCGAGGGTGCTCGACTCCATCGATTCGGGGAGATTGCCCCGAGTCCCTTGACCTCGGTCACCGGGGAGTGCACTCTTCAGTCAACCCACCGAAATGTCCGTGTAACTTCCCCAGGCCGGTCGTCGAAGCGCTTCGACAGTTTCAAAGGGATGACCATGCAAGAACCCTTCCGCGACCCAGCGATCCCGATTCCCGACCGGATCGACGACCTGGTGCGCCGGCTCACCCTTGAGGAGAAGGTGGGGCTGCTGCACCAGTACCAGGCGCCGGTCGAGCGGCTGGGCCTCGGCGCGTTCCGCACCGGCACCGAGGCGCTGCACGGGCTGGCCTGGCTGGGACCGGCCACCGTGTTCCCGCAGGCCGTGGGGCTGGCCTCGACGTGGGATCCCGACCTCGTGCGCAGGGTGGGCGAGGCCACCAGCGACGAGGTGCTGGCCTTCCATCACAAGGACCCGGCGGGCGCGGGCCGCAACGTGTGGGCTCCGGTGGTGAACCCGCTGCGTGACCCCCGCTGGGGGCGCAACGAGGAGGGTTACTCCGAGGATCCGTGGCTGACCGGCGTGATGGCCACGGCCTATGCGCGTGGACTTAGTGGGAGCGCTCCCGAAGTCCTCAAGACCGCCCCCACGCTCAAGCACTTCCTGGCCTACAACAACGAGACCGACCGCTGCACGACCTCCAGCAACCTGCCGCCGCGGGTGCTGCGCGAGTACGAGCTGCCCGCCTTCCGGCCCGCCATCGAGGAGGGCGTGGCGGTGGCGGTCATGCCGTCGTACAACCTGGTCAACGGCCGCCCCGCGCACCTCAGCCCGCTGATCGGCCAGGCGCTGCGCGCGTGGGCGCCCGACGACCTGCTGGTGGTCAGCGACGCGTACGCGCCGGGCAACCTCACCGCGCTCCAGGGCTACCACGACACGCTGCCCGAGGCGTACGCGCACGCGATCAAGGCGGGGATCGACAGCTTCACCCAGGACGACGACCGCTCCGAGGCCACGCTCGGCCACCTGCGCGACGCGCTCTCCCAGGGCCTGCTGGCCGAGGAGGACGTGGACCGGGCCGTGCGGCACGCGTTGTCGATCAGGTTCCGGCTGGGGGAGTTCGACCCGGCGACGCCGTACGACGACATCAGCGACAACGTGGTCAACTGCCCCGAACACCAGGCGCTGGCCAGGGAGGCGGCGCGGCGCTCGTTCGTGCTGCTGAAGAACGACGGGCTGCTGCCGCTCGACGGCGTGACCAAGGTCGCGGTGATCGGGCAGCTCGGCGACGCGCTCCTGGAGGACTGGTACAGCGGCACCCTCCCGTACGCGGTCACCGCCCGCCAGGGGCTGGGCGAGCGGTGCGAGACGGTGTTCTGCGAGGCCGTGGACCGGGTGACGCTGACCGCCGAGGCCGGGCCGGTGGCCGCCGATCCCGCGGGCGGGCCGCTCAGCGTGGGCCCGGGCTCCGGCTCTGAGGCGGGCACGTTCGACCTGTTCGACTGGGGCGGCGGGGCCTACGCGCTGCGGGCCGTGGCGACCGGCCGGTTCGTGTCGGTGGACGGCGTCACGCTGGTGAACGACCAGCCGGGCCCCAACGGGTGGGAGGTGCGCCAGACGTTCCGGATGGAGGAGCGGCCGCGCGGCACGCTCGCCCTGCGCCACATCTCGACCGGCTGCTACGTCGGCGCCGGCGACGACGGCGTGCTGCGCCTGGTCGACGACGCCGACCAGGCGGTCTGGCTGGCCATGGACGTGGTCAGGAGCGGCACCGACCAGGCCGCCCGCCTGGCCGCGGCGGCCGACGTGGCGGTCGTGGTGGTCGGCGACCACCCCCTCGTGAACGGCCGCGAGACCGAGGACCGCATGACGCTGGCCCTGGCCGCCGGGCAGGACGCCGTGGTGCGGGCAGTCCGCAAGGCGAACCCCCGTACCGTCATGGTCATCACCAGCGGCTACCCGCTCACCTGGACCGACGACGAGGTCCCGGCCGTGCTGTGGTCGGCCCACGGCGGCCAGGAGTACGGCCACGCCCTGGCCGAGGTGCTCTTCGGCGACGCCGACCCCGAGGGCCGCCTCACCCAGACGTGGTACCGCTCCGAGCAGGAGCTGCCCGACCTGCTCGACTACGACATCATCGCCTCCGACGCCACGTACCTGTACTTCCGCGGCGTCCCGCTCCACCCGTTCGGCCACGGCCTGAGCTACACGACGTTCGAGTACGCCGACCTGCGCGTACAACTGGACGGAGACCTGGTGCGGGCCCGCGTCACCGTGACGAACACCGGCCCGCGGCCCGGCGTGGAGGTCGTCCAGTTCTACACCCACCAGCAGCGCTCCCGCGTCAAGCAGCCGCTGCGCCGCCTGCGCGGCTTCGAGAAGGTCCGCCTGGCGCCCGGCGAGAGCCGCGCCGTCACCCTGACCCTGCCGGTGCCGGAGCTGGCGTTCTGGGACGTGACCAGGAGCAGGTTCGTCGTGGAGAGCGCGCCGCATCAGCTCATGGTCGGCCGCAGCGCCACCGACCTGCGCCTGAGCGCCCGCTTCGAGGTGGACGGCGAGAGCGTGCCGCCCCAGTCGGGGCTGCTGCGCGCGGCGGCGCACGACGAGTACGACGCGATCACGTTCGTGGACGAGACCAAGGTGGACGGCGACGCCGTCAGGTCCGACGCGGAGGGGGCCTGGATCCTCTTCCGGCAGGTCGATCTCAGCGGGGCCACGGCGTGCGTGGCGACGGCGGGCAGCGCGGAAGGCGGCATGATCACCATCCGCCGCGGCGACCCCCTCTACGGGGAGGCCCTCGCCACCTTCCCCGTCCCCAGGACCGCCCGGTACGCCTACCACGCCATCACGGCCTCGCTCGCGGCCGCCGACGGCGTGCACGACCTTTACGCCGTGTTCGAGGACGACGGCGTCACGCTGGCCCGGCTCGACTTCGGAGCCGGGGCTTGAGCGGGCGCACGGTCACGATCTCCCAGGTCGCCAAGCACGCGGGCGTGGCCGTCAGCACGGTCTCCTACGTGCTCAGCGGCAAGCGGACGATCTCGGCCGACACCAGGCGCCGGGTGCTCGACAGCATCAGCGCGCTCGGCTACCACCCCAACGCCGGCGCCCGCGCCCTGGCCAGCAAGCGCTCCAACGTGATCGCGCTGGTGCTGCCGCTGCGGGCGGGCATGCACGTGCCCGTCCTGATGCGCTTCGCCAGCGCCGTGGTGACGGCCGCGCGCCGGTTCGACCACGACGTGCTGCTGCTGACCGCCGACGAGGGCACCGAGGGCATCCGGCGGGTGGCCGCGAGCGCGCTGGTGGACGCGCTGGTGCTCATGGACGTCGAGCTGGACGACCGCAGGGTGCCGCTGCTGCGCGAGCTGGCCGAGCCGAGCGTCCTCATCGGCTTCCCCGCCGAGCCCGCCGGGCTGACGTGCGTCGACCTCGACTTCGCCGCCGCGGGCGCGCGGTGCGTGGACCACCTCGCCGAACGCGGCCACGAGGAGATCGCGCTGCTCGGGGCGCCTTCCGTGGTGTACGAGCGGGGGACGGGGTTCGCCCGGCGGACGCGCGAGGGGTTCGTGGAGGCGGTGGCCGCCCACGGTCTGCAGGGCGTCGCGCTGCCGTGCGAGGACACGTTCGACGAGGTGTACGAGACCGTACGCGGCCTGCTCCTCGACCGCCCCGGCCTGTCCGGGCTGGTCGTGCACAACGAGGCCGCGGTCGGCCACGTGCTGGCGGCGCTGCGGCAGCTCGACCGCCGGGTGCCGCACGACGTGGCGGTGGTGGCGATCTGCCCCGACGACGTGGCCGAGCGGGCCAGCCCGCCGCTCTCCTCCGTGCTGATCCCGGCCGAAGAGGTGGGCAGGGAGGCGGTCCGCCTGGTCATGGACAAGCTCGAAGGCCGCGCGGTGCCCGACTCCACCCTCCTCACCCCGCTCCTGGCCGTGCGCGCCAGCACCTGACCCAAAGCGGCGTCAAGCCTGTCCGCTTTTTCGCCTCCTGGAGTTCCGCGTCCCCTTCTGCGGGCAGGCTGGCCGAGGCGAGGGGAGAGAACGCATGACTGAGCCGCGCATGCCCCCGGGGGCCGCCGACTCGGACGCGGAGGGGCTGACGGCCGTGACGGCCGGTGGGGTTGGGCTCCGCCACATCATCGATGTGACCGCGAAGGAGGGCGAAGGGGTCACGGCGGTCGAACCGGTCGAGGGCGGCTGGAAGATCGGCGTCGAGGTCGTCGAAGACCGTCGCATCCCCTCCTCGGACGACATCCTCGCCCTGTACGAGGCCCGGATCGACGCGGAGGGCGGCCTGCTGTCGTACCGGAGGCTGCGGCGCTACCGGCGCTGCGACGCGGATGGGTCACCTACAGGAGGGTGACCTAGCATCGGGTGCGTGGACGACCCTGGCGCGGAGGTGTTCGAGGGGCAGCGGGCTCGGCTGTTCGGGCTGGCGTACCGGCTGCTCGGCTCCGCCGCCGAGGCCGAGGACATGGTGCAGGAGACGTACCTGCGATGGAGCCGGGTCACCGGGCCGGTCGAGGTCCCGGCCGCCTGGCTGACCAGGGTGATCACCAACCTCTGCCTCAGCCGGCTCACCTCCGCGCGGCGGCAGCGGGAGAGCTACGCGGGCCCGTGGCTGCCCGAGCCGGTGCTCACCGCCGACGGAGCGCTCGGGCCGCTGGAGACCGTCGAGCAGCGCGAGTCCGTGTCGATGGGCGTGCTCATCCTGCTGGAGCGGCTGACGCCGGTGGAGCGGGCGGTGTTCGTGCTGCGGGAGGCGTTCGGGCACAGTCACGCGGAGATCGCCGACGTGGTGGGCATCGAGGAGGCGCACTCCCGTCAGCTCCACCGGCGGGCGCGGGCGCACGTGGGGGAGCCGCGCAAGCGCTTCGCGAGCGACCAGGAGCAGCACCGGCGCATCGTACGGCGGTTCCTGGAGGCCGCCGTGCACGGCGACGTCGCCGCCCTGGAACGGCTGCTCGCCGACGACGTGGTCGCCTGGACCGACGGAGGCGGCTCCGTGACCGCGGCCCGGCG
Organism: Nonomuraea sp. NPDC004186; assembly: GCF_053603495.1. NCBI lineage: Bacteria > Bacillati > Actinomycetota > Actinomycetes > Streptosporangiales > Streptosporangiaceae > Nonomuraea > Nonomuraea sp. NPDC004186. The sequence goes on from NZ_JBSGFQ010000079.1 coordinate 9,993, forward strand.
GCCGGTACACGGGCCGGCGAAGGTGACGCGCTACCTGGGAGGGCTGGTCGCGCGGCCGGAGGCGGCCGGGGTGGTGGCCGAGTTCCTGGAGGTCAACGGGGAGCCCGCGGCGCTGATCCGCGGCCCCGGCGGCGACCTGCTGGCGATCATGACCATGGAGCTGGACGGCGACCACGTCGCCGTCGTCCGGACCACCGTCAACCCGGCCAAACTCGCCTTCGCCGGGGCACAGCTCGCCTGATCCGGGTGTGAGCACGATCACACGCCGGTCCTGTCACGGATGGGCGGGCTCGCCAGTTCAGGAACCATGACAGATCGCATCGTGGTGCTGGGAGCCGGATATGCCGGACTGGGAGCGGCCAAGCGCGCCGCACGACGGCTGCGGGGCGCCGGAGCTCGGGTGACGCTGGTCAACGCGGCCGACCGGTTCGTGGAGCGCATCCGGCTCCACCAGCTCGCCGCCGGGCAGCGGCTGCCCGACCTGCCGCTGGCCGGCCTGCTCGACGGCACCGGCATCGAGCTGGTGGTCGCCCGGGTGACGGGGATCGACCCGGGTTCGAGGACGGTACGCCTGGACGCGCCTCCGTACGAGCTCTCCTACGACGTGCTCGTCTACGCCCTCGGGAGCGCGGCGGAGCTGGACTCCGTGCCCGGGGTGCGCGAGCACGCGTACACGCTGGCCACCGCCGACGAGGCCGTCCGGCTGGGCACCCGCCTCGCCGGGACCGGCGAGGTGACCGTGATCGGCGGCGGGCTGACCGGGATCGAGGCCGCGACCGAGTTCGCCTTCACCCGTCCCGGGCTGCGCGTCTCGCTGCTGTCGGGCGGCCTGATCGGGGAGAGCCTGTCCGCGCGTGCCCGCCGCCACCTCCACCGGGCCTTCCGCCGCATGGGCATCGCCGTCCGCGAGCGCACGCCGGTCGCCGAACTCGGCCCGAACGGCCTGCTGCTGGCGAACGGGGACGAGCTGCCCGCCGAGACCGTGGTCTGGGCCGCCGGCTTCCGCGTCCCCGGCCTGGCCGCGGAGGCCGGTCTGGCCACGGACCGGCACGGACGCATGCTCGTGGACCGGTCGCTGCGGTCGGTGTCGCATCCGGAGGTGTTCGGCATCGGCGACGCCGCCGCAGTGGACCGGAGCGGGCAGGTCGCCCGGATGGCCTGCCAGACCGGCCTCCCCATGGGGATCTGCGCGGGCGACGCGGTGGCCGACCTGCTGAGCGGGCGGACGCCGCGGCGGGCCAGATTCCGGTACGTCTGGCAGAACATCAGCCTGGGCCGGCACGACGGCGTCACCCAGTTCACCCGTCCGGACGACAGCCCGCTCGACGCCGTCCTCACCGGCCGGACCTCCGCGGCCTTCAAGGAGACCATCGCCCGCGGCACCGTCTGGGCTATGCGCCACCCGGGCCCGTACCGGCCGTGACGGCCCATCGCTCGTGATCCCGCCACGCTCCGTCGATGAACTGGAAGTCCGGCGAATACCCCTCCCGCCGGAAGCCGGCCCGCCTGATCAGGTTCAGGGAGGGGGTGTTGGACGGCTGGATGTTGGCTTCGATCCGGTGCAGCCCCAGCTCGCCGAACGCGTACCGGACGAGCAGCCGCAGCCCCTCGGTCATGTAGCCCCTGCCGGTCGTGGACGAGTAGGCGCAGTAGCCCAGGGTGCCGTCCTGGCGGGTGCCCCGGATGATGTTGTTCAGGTTGGCCCGGCCGACGATCGCGCCGGTGTCGACCCGGCAGATGACGAATCCCTCGTTCGCCGGGTCGTCGAAGCGTGCCATGTAGCCGTCGAAGGCCTCGTCGGTGGTGATGGGGGCGCCGGGCATCCAGCGGGCGAGCAGGTCGGCGCTCTCCCGGTTCAGGGCCAGGAATTCCGTACGGTCGCGGTGGCCGATGCGGCGGATGCCGACGCGGCCGCCCTGGGCGAGGTAGGTCACTTATCGATCTTGTCGTAAGGCCGGCCACGACGCGCACCGCCAGGACCGGCCGTCCCACTCGACCGGGAACGGCACCGCGTGCGGGAGCGGCGCGCCCCACACCTGCTCGCCCAGCCCGGGGCACAGCACGCTGAGCCCGGCGGTGAGGCTGCCCACATGCCCGACCAGAGCGACCGTCCCGCCGCCGCAGGCGGCCATCTGACCCGGGTGGGCGGCCGGCTCGCTCGGGTGTGCGGCGGGCTCGCTCGGGTGTGCCGCCGGCTCACTCGGGTGGGGGGCGGGCTCACTCGGGTGGGCGGCCGGCTCGCTCGGGTGGGTGGCTGCGATGGAGGCGAAGGCGGCGACCACCCGGGCCACGACCGCGTGCCCGGTCTCGCCGTCCGCCACCGCCTCGCCCAACCGCCCGTCCACGACCCAGGAACGCAACACCTCGGCGGTACGCGCCCGGACCGCCGGGTCGGCGGTGCCCTCCAACCGTCCGATCCCGAACTCCACGAGCCCTCGCAGCGCCACCACCTCCTCCCGCAGCCCCAGCGCCCGCGCGATGATCTCGGCGGTCTGCCGGGCGCGCACCGCCGTACTGGCGTAGATCCGGATGACGCCCTCTCCCCGCAGCCGCTCGGCCGCCTCCGCCGCCTGCGCCCGCCCCTTCGGGGTCAGTTCCGCCGGTGGCAGCGCCCCGGTCACCCCGGCGACGACGTTCTCCGACTCGGCATGGCGCAGGCACAACACGCGGACACCCATGCGCCCGACCCTACGAGCCCGAGCCCCTGGCGTGCTCAAGACTCCGGAGAAGGGCGTCGAGCGACTCCTCGGGGGCCTGTCCGGCGGTGTCGACGAGGACACGTTCGCGCTCCCACGGCTCGTACTCGCGCTCGACGACCTCCCGCCAGTCAGGCGGCCGCAGGTCGGGGATGTCGATCGAGCGCGAGGTCACGCGGTGCCGATGCTCGGCGGGATCGGAGCAGACCACCTCCACCTCGGCCACCGGAGCGCCCGCCTTGACCCCGACCTCCCGCCAGGCGTCGCGGGTGACGCCCAGTGGGTTCACCGACTCCGCGATCACCGTCAGCCCCTGCCTCAGGTGCTCCTCGGCCAGCGCGTAACCGACGACGTATCCGGCGGGGCCGATGGGGTGGCGGGCCAGGCCGGAGCGGACGATCGCCTGCTCGATGGTGTCGATCCGCACGTGCACCGCGCCGATGCGGGTGGCGAGGAGCCGGGCGAGCGTCGTCTTGCCTGTCGCGGGGAGGCCGCCGATGACGATGAGCATGCACCCATGCTAGGAAGCCCACCCGGCGAGCGCGGAAATTGTCACTCCCGTAGTCCAAGCTGAACCCGTCCGCTCTCGCGAAGGGGTGCCGTCCGTGTCGATCCAGGTCGCCGGCCGCCGTCGTTCGGCTGCCTCACTCGCCAAGGCCTTCCCCGGAGCCGAGGTCATCGACGTGACCTCCAAAGCGGACGAGCCATGGGTGCGGCTGAGCCCGTTCTACCCGCACGGCGGCATCCCCGTCCCGCAGACCCCCGGCGTCACCAGCCAGAGCGTCGAGGGGATCTGGCAGGCGCTCAAAGTCTTCGAGACCGCCGACGTCGACCCGGCCAAGCTCGCGATCACCACCATGACCGGCCTCAAACGCACCGTACGCAAGTACGGCCCGGTGCGCGGCCACCGCGACGGCCTCCACGGGGACCGGCTGCTGACCTACCAGGCCGCGCGGCGCCGCATCTACCTCCCGGCCTACCGCTGGGTCCTGGAGCACAAGACCGGCGATCTCGTGGAGCGCCTGCGCCTGCTCGCCGCCGACCGCGACGTCGTCCTCCTCGACTACACCACCAACGGCGACATCGACGACCCCGCCACTCCGCTCTCCCACGCCGCGCTGATCTGCCTGCACATTCAGGAGAAATGGCCGGAGGAAGACTGACCCGCAGTCACCATCAGGTTCCCCAGTCACCAAAAAGTGCGTTCTTCCATGTCAGGGCACACTCTCTTATGGTTTCTGAGTAACTACTAGAGATCACGGGCGTCCTGGTTCGGCGGACGCCCGGACAAGGAGGCAGGCGACATGGCCATCACTCTCGTCAACCCCGACGGATTGCCCGAAATCGATGTCTACCGGCAGGTGTCAATCGCATCAGGGACGAAGCTCGTCTTCCTCGCCGGACAGGTCTCCTGGGACGCCCAGGGGGTCACGGTCGGCGAAGGCGACCTCGCCGCGCAGGTCGAACAGTGCTACCTCAACGTCGCCACCGCCTTGGCCGGGGTAGGCGGCTCCTTCGACGACGTGGCGAAACTGACCGTCTACGTCGTCGACTGGACCCCCGACAAGATGCCCGCGCTCCTGGAGGGCATCTCCCGTGCAGGTGCGAAGCTGGGGGTCACTCCGGTCCCACCGGCCACACTGCTGGGCGTTGCGGCACTGGACATTCCCGAGCATCTGGTCGAGATCGAAGCCACCGCGATGCTCGGCGCATAAAAGGGGATGAACCTCTCCAGGGTTCGGTGCGAGGCTGGGCTCGTGAGCGACACGCAAACCGTGGTCCTGGTCGAGGGAGTCAGTGACAAGTCGGCCGTCGAAGCGCTGGCCGAGCGCCACGGCCGGAATCTGGCGGCCGAGGGCATCTCCCTGGTGGCGATGGGCGGTGCCACGAACATCGGGACGTACATCGGCGAGTTCGGCCCTAACGGTCGCGATCTCCGGCTGGCCGGTCTGTGCGACGTCGGGGAGGAGGGCGACTTCCGGAGGAGCCTCGAGCGCGCCGGCCTCGGATCCGACCTCAGCCGAGGCGATCTGGAGGCGCTCGGATTCTTCGTGTGCGTCGCCGACCTGGAAGACGAGCTGATCCGCGCCCTCGGCACCGCCATGGTCGAGCAGGTCGTCGATGCCGAGGGCGAGCTCAGCTCGTTCCGCTCGCTCCAGAAGCAACCCGCGTGGCGCGGGAGGGCCACCCACGACCAGTTGCGCCGGTTCATGGGGTCAGGCGGCGGCCGCAAAATCCGCTATGCCGGCCTGCTCGTCGCGGCCCTCGATCTCGATCGCGTGCCGCGACCGCTGGACATGCTGCTGGCCCACGTCGCCGGGTGAGGCCTGACGCGCGAGCGCTCCCCGCGGGCTTGTAGGCCCAGGGGGAGCGCTCGTCGTGGTTTCGGTCGGGGCTCGGGGTTACCAGTCGCCTCCGCCGAAGTCGCCGCCGCCGAAGTCGCCTCCGCCACCGAAGTCGCCCCAGCCGCCGCCGTCTCCGCCGCCGCCGCCGAAGTCGCCGCCACCGCCGAAGTCGCCTCCGCCGCCGTCGGCGTAGCCCTCGGCGTAGCCGGCGCCGTAGCCGCCGTAGCCGAAGCCGCCGCTGAGCAGGCTGCCCATCATGGTGCCGATGAACATACCGGTCATGATGTCGCCGAAGCCGCCGTAGTAGCCGTACGCGTACGGCTGGTACGCGGGCCCCGCGTCGTAGTAGGGGCGGCGCTGGCCGTCGACCATGACCTCGCGCATCTGCGGGTCGAAGCCGCGCTCCACGGCCTCGGCGTCCATCTTGCAGGCGGGCACGTCACGGACGGCGCCACCGGGCGGGGCCCAGCGGACGTCGCGGGCGGACGGGCCGTGCTGCGGGTTGAAGAAGCAGGGGGCGCGCCGCTCGGGGACCGGGTCGTTGTGGACCTTGGCCTTCACCACGGCCAGCGCGTAGCGGCCGTCCTCGAGGGTCTGGGTGACCTCGCGGACCTGCTCGGCGCGCTGGACGTTGGCCAGCTGGGTCTTGGCCTTCTCGTAGGAGTCGAGCGCCTGCTGCCACTCCTCGATGTGCTTGCCGCCCTGGCCGGCGAGCGTCACGTCGGTGTCGAGGGAGGTGATCTCCTCGCCCAGCTTGGTGACGTCCTCGTCCACGGTCTGCTTGACGGCCGCCAGGTCCTTGGCCTCCTGGATGGCCTTCTTCTTCTTGCGGTTGCTGGAGTAGAGGAAGTAGCCGCCACCGCCGACCACGACCAGGCCGCCCAGGGCGATCAGCGCGGCGGTGCCGCCGGCGCCGGGGTTGGCCTGGCTGCCGCTGTCGAGCGCGGAGCGCTTGCCGTCGACGGCGAGGTCGACGCGGTTGACGAAGTCCTTCATGCCGTCCACGACGTTGCCGGAGTTGGCACTCACCGCGAGGTTGGCCAGCCGGCCCGCGACACCCTGCTGGCGGATGGCGCTCGAGCCCGCGAACAACGTCTCGCCGTCGAGCACGGCGAACGTGGCGCGGTTGCGGCCGGCCTTCGTGAGCTCGGAGTTGAGCGAGCTCATGTACGACGCAATCGTGGAGTTGTCCAGCGTGCCGTCGGGGAGCGCCACGGTATAGATCTTGCTCTTGGCCCCCTTCAGCGCGTCACGGATCTCATCCTGCTGGTCCGACGACAGCGGTGAACCGGACTCCACGAAAAGCGGGTCCTTCTTGTCCTTCCAGTAGGACACCACCGACTGAGCATCAGGGGGTGCCGCCGCGTTGGCGGCAGGGGACAGCGCAAGCACGACGATTAGACCGGCGATCAGAGCCGCAAGCGCGGCCCCTGCTCGGCGCAGCGAGTGGGTCATTGGCAGCAAGCCTCCTTCGCCCATGAGGACGAACGAGCGGTCGGCAAAGTTCCTCACTGTCGCACGTTACCTGTCCGCGAGCGCGTGGGCGCACACCGTGGCGAAGATGCCGGAATCTCCGTCAGGTGTCCTTGATCTCACAGATCGCGGCGCCCGACGTGACCGTCTGCCCGACCGCGGCCGTGAGCCCCGTGATCGTGCCCGACTTGTGGGCGGCCAGCGGCTGCTCCATCTTCATCGCCTCCAGCACCACGACCGTGTCGCCCTCGTTCACCACGTCCCCGTCCGTGGCCACGACCTTGACGATCGTCCCCTGCATGGGGCTGACCAGCGCGTCTCCGCCCGCCGCCGACGCCTTCCCGGCGCGGGCGGCACCGCGTCGCGGCGCCTTCGCGGGCGCCGGCGCGGACGCGCCGAACCCGGCGGGCAGCACCACTTCGAGGCGTTTGCCCCCGACCTCCACCGTCACCGTCTCGCGAGCGGCGGCGCCGGCGTCCGGGCCCGAGGCGATCTCCTCCTCGTACGGCGCGACCGTGTTCTCCCATTCCGTCTCGATCCACCGCGTGTGCACCGAGAACGGCGAGGAGACGAACGCCGGATCGGACACGACGGCCCGATGGAAGGGCAGCACGGTGGGCATCCCCGAGATCTCGAACTCGGCCAGCGCCCGCCGCGACCGCTCCAGCGCCTCCTGCCGCGTCCGGCCCGTGACGATCAGCTTCGCCACCAGCGAGTCGAACGTCTGCGGCACCGTCATCCCGGCCTCGTAGCCGGCGTCGAGGCGCACCCCGGGCCCGGCGGGCGGGCGCATGACGGTCAGCGTCCCGGGAGCGGGCAGGAAGTTGCGCCCGGCGTCCTCCGCGTTGATCCGGAACTCGATCGAGTGCCCGCGCAGCTCCGGGTCGCCGTACTCCAGCGCCTCCCCGTCGGCGATCCTGAACATCTCCCGCACCAGGTCGATCCCCGACACCTCCTCGGTGACCGGGTGCTCGACCTGCAGCCGGGTGTTCACCTCGAGGAACGAGATGGTCCCGTCCTGCCCCACGAGGAACTCGCACGTGCCGGCCCCGACGTAGCCCGCCTCCTTCAGGATGGCCTTGGAACCGGAGTAGAGGATCTCGAGCTGCTCCCGCGACAGGAACGGCGCCGGCGCCTCCTCCACCAGCTTCTGGTGGCGGCGCTGGAGCGAGCAGTCGCGCGTGCTGACCACGACCACGTTGCCGTGCGCGTCGGCCAGGCACTGCGTCTCGACGTGGCGCGGCCGGTCGAGGTAGCGCTCCACGAAGCACTCGCCCCGTCCGAACGCCGCGACGGCCTCGCGCACGGCCGACTCGTACAGCTCGGCGACCTCGTCCAGGTTGCGCGCCACCTTGATGCCGCGCCCGCCGCCGCCGTACGCCGCCTTGATCGCGATCGGCAGCCCGTGCTCCTCCGCGAACGCCACGACCTCGGCCGCCCCGGAGACGGGATCCTTGGTGCCCGCGACCAGCGGCGCGCCGACCTTCTGCGCGATGTGCCTGGCCCGCACCTTGTCGCCGAGCGCGGCGATGGCCTCCGGCGGCGGGCCGATCCAGATCAGGCCCGCGTCGATGACGGCCTGCGCGAAGGCGGCGTTCTCGGCCAGGAAGCCGTAGCCGGGATGCACGGCGTCGGCGCCGGAGCGCCGCGCGACGTCGAGCAGCTTGGCGATGTCGAGGTAGGTCTCCGCGGGGGATTGACCACCCAGCGCGTACGCCTCGTCGGCGACCTTGGCGTGCAGGGCGTCGAGGTCCTGGTCGGCGTAGACGGCCACACTTCCGATCCCGGCGTCCTGGCACGCGCGGGCCACCCGTACCGCGATCTCGCCGCGATTGGCGATCAGAACCTTCCGCACCGACCTAAGTCCTTCCTGAGAGGTTCAGCGGCCCAGGTACGCGCCGCCGTTCACATGGAGCACCTGCCCGGTCACATGCCTGGCTCCCGCGGAGGCCAGGAACAGAACGGTATCGGCGACGTCGGAGGGGGTGCCGGGGCGCCCGTTCCGCGTGTTCTCCACGCGTGCCCTGATGCCGTCCTCGGTCAGCCGGCCGCGGAAGAACTCGGTGTCCAGGACGAGGCCTGGGGCGACCACGTTCGCGGTGACGCGCCGGGGGCCGAGCTCGGCGGCCAGGTCGGCGGTCCAGGACTCCAGGGCGGCCTTGGCGGCGCCGTACGAGCCGGAGCCCGTGCCGCGCGCGGCGATGGAGCCGATCGAGACGATCCGGCCGCCCTCCCTCAGGCGCGGCGTCAGCGCGGTCGTGACGAGGACGGCGGACATGAGGTTGGCGTTGAGGTTGGCCCACCAGGCCTCGGCCACGTCCGTCAGCTCGCCGGGCTGCCTGCGGTCGAGGTTGGTGTTGCCGCCGGCGTTGTTGACCAGCACGTCCACGTACGGCGGCAGGCTGTCGAGCGCCTCTTTCACGGCGACGGGGCTGGAGGCGTCGAACGCCGCGTGCGCCGCCCCGAGCCGCGCCGCGGCCTCCTTCAGCACGTGCTCGCGGCGGCCGGTGATGGTCACGCGGTCGCCGAGCGAGACGAACGCGGCCGCGACGGCGTATCCGATGCCGGTGCCTCCGCCGGTCACCACAACCTCGCGCATGACCCGAGCGCTCCCCGAGACGAATCCGAACAGTCCTCGGGTAGACCATAGCCGCTCGGTATAACTCAGGCGACGGTAGGTGGTCACCCCTTAAGTTGAGGGCGCTTTCCCCATGTTCCAGGAGGTATGCATGAGCCAGAGCATGCTCGGCGGCGACCCCGCGGAAATGCAGCAGATGGCCAGTCAGTTCACGCAGCAGTCGGAGGCGGTCCGCACCACCATGACCGCGCTCGACCGCGAGGCCGCCAAGGTCGGCACGGCGTGGACGGGGCCGGGCGCCCAGCGTTTCCAACAGGCGTGGCAGAACTACCGCACGGCCTTCCAGCGCATGACCGAGGAGTTGCAGGAGGCTTCGCGCGTCATCGGCACCTACCGCCAGAACATCGAGTCCGCAACGAAATGAGCAACGGATCGGGGCCCTGGCAAGGGAGCCGGGGCTTCCTTCCTCCAAAGCCGAACCGAAGCCGAAGCCGAACCGAAGCCGAACCGAAGCCGAACCGAAGCCGAAGCCGGACCGATGCCGATGCCGGACCGAAGCCGGACCGGCGCTGATTCGGGCCTGATTCGGGGCTGATTCGGGCAGGCCCCGCCGCCGCCCGAATCCGGCAAGCTACGCTTTTCCCCCATGATTGGTCGCGCCTTGGTGGCGAGCGTGCTCGCCCTGCAGGTCCCGCTGGCGCCCGCGGCCGTGAGGGACGAGTGCCGGCCGCCCAGGGGCACCATGCAGGTGGGCGAATCCTGGGCGCAGAAACGGCTCGACCCCAAACGCGTCTGGTCGCTGTCCACCGGCGCGGGCGTGAAGGTGGCCATCGTCGACAGCGGCGTCGATCTGCAGCATCCGCAGATCCGCCTGGCGGGCCGGGCCGACCTCACCGGCACCGGCTACCGCGACTGCGTGGGCCACGGGACCGCGGTGGCGGGCATCATCGGCGCCCAGTACATGCAGGGCGTGCTCTTCTACGGCATGGCGCCGGGCGCGCGGCTGCTGTCGTACAAGCAGACCGCCTCCGAGCGGAACGGCGACCCCGAGCTGCTGGTCAAGGCCATCAAGGCGGCGGCGGACGAGGGCGCCAAGGTCATCAACGTGTCGGTCTCGACGAGCGACCTGCCCTCGCTGCGCGAGGTGGTGCAGTACGCGCTCGCCAAGGACGCGGTGATCGTGGCCGCGGCCGGCAACGTCACGAAGGAGGACGGGACCCCCGTACCGGCCTATCCGGCCGCCTATGAAGGGGTGCTCGCGGTCGGCGCGGCGGGCCCGAACGGCATCCTGTCCAACTTCTCCAACGTCAAGACCCCCGTCGCCGTGCTCGGCCCCGGCCAGGGCATCACGTCCACCTGGCCCGGCCGCTCCTACTTCAAGGACCTCAACGGCACCAGCTACGCCGCCCCCTACGTCGCCGGGGTGGCCGCGCTCGTCCGGGCCCGCTTCCCGAAGCTGGACCAGGCCCAGGTACGCCAGCGCATCATCGCCACCGCCGACGGAGCCACGGGCGGCGGCAAGGGCGCGGGCATGGTCAACCCGATGCTCGCGCTCAGCGCGATCCTCCCGTACGAGCCCGCCGGCGCCCCCGTGGTCGCGCCCCCTCCGCCCAGCCCGCTCGCCGCGGAGGCCGTGGCCAAGGTCCCGCCCGTGGACCACGACGCGATCGACCTGGCCCTGATCGTCGCCGGGTCCGCGCTCGGGCTGGCGCTGCTGGTGGCGATCGCCCGCGTCATGATCCCGATGGGCCGCCGCAGGGGCTGGCGGCCCGGCCGCCCGGAGTGACTCGGGCTGCAAGGAAACAAAACGGTGAATTGTCGGGTACGGCCCGAAACTTCTGATGCTGAAGTGAAAGATCTGGTTCAATGTGTCCAGATCATGCTTTGCCGTGAAAGGTTTAGTCATGCACGCTTTGCGCCCTGGTGATCCCGAGCGGATCGGCGATCTCAGCATTGTTGGCCGGCTGGGAGAGGGGCCGCGGGGCGAGGTGTTCCTTGGCCGCGAGTCCGAGGACGCCCCCATCGTCGCGGTGAAGCTGCTCCCGGCGGAGCCGGACGCCGACGCCGACGCGCCGGTCAAGCACCTGGCAGCCAAACAGGTCTCCAGCTCGTACGTGGCCAGGGTCCTGGACGCCGGAATGCACGAGGACCGCCCGTACGTCGTCAGAGAGCACGTCGAAGGCAAGAGCCTGGCCCAGGCGGTGGCCGACGACGGGCCACTGACCGGGGACGCGCTCGAGCGGGTCGCGGTCGGGGTGCTGACCGCCCTGTCGGCCGTCCACCTCGCCGGCCGTTCGCACAAGTCGCTCACACCCCACAACGTGATCCTCGGCCCCGAGGGCCCGCGGGTCACCGACGCCGGGATCGGCGAGCCGGTGGGCGAGATCGCCTACCAGGCCCCCGAACAGCTGCTCGGCCTGCAGTACGGTCCCTACGCCGACGTGTTCGCCTGGGCGGCGACCATCGCGTTCGCGGCCACGGGCAAGGCGCCGTTCGCCGACCGTGACGCGGTGCTGACCGGCGAGCCCGAGGTGGACATCGAGGCCGAGCCGGTGCGCAGGGTGGTGCTGGCAGCGCTGTCCAAGGAGGTCGGCAAGCGGCCGACCACGTACAGCGCGCTCATGCAGCTGCTCGGCGGCAACGCCAAGCCGCCCGCGGCCCAGCAGACCGCCATCGAGGGCGTGCCGATCCAGGGCATCCCGATCCCCGGCGTGCCCGGCCAGGGCGGTCCCGTGCCGCCGCAGGACACGCTGGTCGCCGGGCCGCCGATGCTGCAGGACGGCCCGCCGCCCGTCCAGGGTCCGCCGTTCGTGCCGGGCCCGCCCATGCAGGGTCCCCCGATGCAGGGTCCGCCCATGCAGGGCCTGCCGGTGCCGCATCAGCACCAGTCCGAGGCGCCGATGTGGGGCCCGCCGGAGCCGGACCAGCCGCCGCAGCACATCAGGCTCGAGGCCGTGCCCTCCGGGGCCGCCGCCCGGCCGCGCCGTGGCTTCCCGCTGGGACTGGTCGCCGGGGTCGCCGTGGTCGCGCTCATCTCGGTCCTGGGCCTTTGGGGCGCGAACAGGTACGTGAAGCTGCAGCAGGTCAACCCGGCCTCCATGGCGCAGGCCAACGCGGACGAGATCCCGGTGCCCGCCAGCGCCCCGGCGACCACCGGCCCGCAGGGCACGGACCCTCTCGGCGGCGGCGCCGATCCGCAGCAGACGCAGCCCGAGGCCACCGTGCCCTGGGGCGCCACGGCTGCCCCGGACGACTCGGGCGTCGGACCGCTGACGCTGCCCACCGAGTGGTCCTCGACCTCGGCTGCGCCCCAGGTGCCCGAGCTGACCACCGTGCCCACGACCCCGGCCGCGATCCCGACCCAGCCGGTCCCGACCCAGCCGGTCCCCACGGCCACGCAGCCGGCCGCGAACAACACGGCCGAGTCGACGCCGACGCCCAGCAAGACGCGGCACGCGAAGCCGACGGCGACCGTCACGAAGACGGTGGACAGGACGCCCACGCCGACGCCCACGCCGACCGAGGAGCCCACGAAGGAGCCGGAGCCCACCCCGACTCCGACCAGGGAGCCGACGAGGGAGCCGGAGCCCACTCCGACTCCGACGAAGACGACGGCCAAGCCGACTCCGACCCCCACGAAGACGACGCCCAAGCCGACGCCGACCAAGACCACGGCCAAGCCCACGCCGACCCCCACGAAGACGACGCCCAAGCCGCCGACCACGAACCCGTACTCGCCCACCCAGGTGTGCGGCTCCGGCTTCTCGGTCCAGCGGTCCAGCCCGTTCGGGGGCGGGGTGACGTACCAGCTCTGGAACAACGGCACCGGCCAGAACTGCGTGGTCACCATCAAGACCACTGACATCGGCAAGAAGACGCCGGTCAGCGCGACCCTGGAGGTCCAGGGCGGCGGCAGCCAGACGGACTCCGGCAGCTTCGAGTACTACGCCGGCCCGGTCAAGCTGCCCGCCAGGGGCAAGTGCGTGCGCTTCTCCGGCAGCGCCGGTGGCACGAGCACCAGCGCGGCCTGGGGCAGCTGCGGAGCCTGAGCGCCCTTTCGAAAGGCAGATGGGCCCGGATCGCTGAGATCCGGGCCCATCTGTCGTTTCAGTAGCCGACGTAGTCCAGGCCGCGCTTGGAGTTGACCACGCCGGGCACGTTCGACACCGAGCCGTAGCGCGAGATCGCGTACCGCACGCCCGCGATGATGTTGTCCACCGGGTCGTAGATGTTCTTGTGCCCGGCCAGCGAGTACGAGCTGAACGTCGGGTCGATGGTCTGCATGAGGCCCTTGGACGGCGTGCCCTTGGCCGCGTTGGAGTCCCAGTTGTTGATCGCGTTGGGATTCCCGCCGGACTCGTGCTGGATGATCATCCAGATGTCGCTGGCGTTCATCTTCGAGGCCGGCACGCCGTTCTTCTCCAGGATCGCGATGGCCTGCTCGATCCACTGCTTGACCTGGCCCGTCGGCGCGGGCCCGCCTCCGGCGGGCGGAGGGCCGCTGGGGCCGTAGCCCCCGAAACCGGACGGGCCACCGCCGCCGGGCCCGTTCCCGCCGGTCCCTTGCAGGGTGGTGCGCGGCTGGTACTCGGGATCCGGCTCCCATTCGATCTTCCGCCCGGGCGCCGGTGTGAAGTCCTGCGTGGAGACATCCGGGATCGCGTGGAAGGTGAGCGTGCGATCGTCCAGGAACCCGTTGATGTCCTTCTTGGCCTTGCTGACCGCCTTGTTCGCCGAGTCCACCCACGGCTGGGCCTCGGTCTTGGCCTGGTCGACCAGCTTCCTCAACCCGGGCTCCACGTCCGCCTCCTTGGCGTCGGGGTGCTCGCGGTAGTAGGTGGTCTTGTAGGTGGCGGCGCTGGTGGTCAGGTCCCGGCAGATGGAGCTGATCTCGGTGCGCGAGGTACGCAGCGCCGAGGCGGCGGCCTCGAGCGAGGACGCGGAGTTGGACAGCGCCAGCTTCAGGTCCTCGGCCGCGGTGCCGTACTTGCGCATGTAAGTGGCGAACTGGTCGGAGGAGCGGCCCTTCCAGGCGTCGTCCACAGCCTGGACCGCGGCCCCCAGCGCGCCGTCGAACTCGTTGACGTCGCCCGACACGCTGCGCCAGGCGGTGGCGATCTTGTCGATGGCGCCGGGGTCGCCGGTCACCTTGTTCAGCATGGTGTCGAGCGCGTCGCCTCCGGGCAGGTGGGCGACGCTCATGAGGTCGCCCTGTGCGCCTTGCGGATGTTCTCCTCCACGTTGCTCAGACCCCGCTCGACCCCGCCGAGCTTCCTGCGGGCCTGGTCCATCTCGCCGATCACGGCGGTCCAGACGCCGTTCGCGGCCGTGGCCAGCGTGCCGGAGTCGTCCAGGTGGCCGAAGGTGGTGGCGGCGACGGCGGTGCGGTTGTTGTGCGGCTCGCCGCGGTCGTCGTAGGTGAGCTTGCCGGGGTTGCGTTCGTTCAGCGTCTCCTCGTACTGGCCGGCGGCCTTGTGGATGGCTGTGCGGCACTTGTCCAGCGCCGAGAGGTAGATCTCCAGATCGGCCATCATTCTCCCCGTGTCTTGTCCGCGTCCAGGTATGCCGTCTGCGTCAGGCGCGCGCCGTATCGCCGGTCGACCAGGAAGCCGCGGCCCGGCGGCAGTGTCTGAGGCCGTACGTTGCCGAACAGGTAGCCCTCGTCCTTGTTGCCGGACATGAGCAGCGCCGGTGTGGCCATGTCCTTCATGCGCTGGATGACCGGGTCGAACATGGCACGGCCCGCGCCGCCCATCTGGCGGGCCAGCACGACGTGCAGGCCGATGTCGCGGGCCTGCGGCAGCAGGTCCACCAGCGGGTGCAGCGGGTTGGACGAGGTCGCGACCAGGTCGTAGTCGTCGACGATGATGTACAGGTCGGAGCCCTGCCACCAGCTGCGGTCGCGCAGCTGCTCGGGCGTCAGGTTGGCCGGGGGCAGGCGGCTCAGCAGGGCGCCCTTGGCGTCGTTGATCAGGTCGGCGGCGGCCGCGCTGGAGGCGGCGTAGCCGATGCGGTGCGGGGTCACCGCCGAGTCGAGCAGCGCTCTGCGGTAGTCGATCACGATCATCATGGCTTCGCTCGGCTGCTTGCGCGCCACCAGCCCCTCGGAGATGAGCCGCAGCAGGTTCGACTTGCCGCTCTCGTTCTCGCCGAAGACCACGAAGTGCGGGTCGGCGTCGAAGTCGAGGGAGACGGGCGCCAGCGCCGCCTCGTCGATGCCGATCGGGATCCGCTCCCGGTCGTCCGGCAGCGCGGAGACGGGCAGGACGGCGGGCAGCAGCCTGACCCGCGGCGCGGGCGTGCCCTGCCAGGAGTCCCGTACGGCCTGCACCAGCGAGCGAGCCCCGGCCGCGATGTCCGTGGAGTTCTGCACCCCGTCGATCCTGGGTAGCGCGGTCAGGAAGTGGAACCCGTCCTTCGTCAGCCCCCGGCCCGGCGCCGCCTCCGGCACGGCCAGCGCCTTCTTCCTGCTGACCTCCGACTCGTACGCGTCGCCGAGCTTCAGCTCGATCTTGGTGCCGAGCAGGTCACGGATGCTCGGCCGGAACTCCGACCACTTGTTGGTCGCGGCGACGAGGTGGATGCCGTACCCGAGCCCGCGCGCCGCGATGTCGGTGATGGTCGGCTCCAGCGAGTCGAACTCCTGCCTGAGCGTCAGCCAGCCGTCCACGACCAGGAACACGTCGCCCCAGCCGTCGCCCTCGATCGCGCCCTCCGCGCACAGCTGCCGGTAGGAGGCCATCGACTCGATGCCGTGCTCGCCGAAGTCGCGCTCGCGCTGCTCCAGGATGGCGCCGATCTCGGCCACCGTACGGCGTACCCGGTCGCCGTCGAGGCGGGTGGCCACGCCGCCGACGTGCGGGAGCCCTTCGAGCGAGGCGAGCGCGCCACCGCCGAAGTCGAGGCAGTAGAACTGGACCTCGCGCGGCGTGTGCATGAGCGCCATGCTGGCCACGAGCGTGCGCACGACGGTGCTCTTGCCGCTCTGGGTGCCGCCCGCCACCCCGACGTGTCCGGCGGCGCCGGAGACGTCCAGCCAGAACGGGTCACGGCGCTGCTCGAACGGCTTGTCGATGATGCCGATGACGGCGTGCAGCTGGCCCCGGCCCTGCCAGCCCGCGGTCGTCAGCCCGAACTCGGGGGTGACGGAGAGCGGGGGCAGCAGGTGCGCCAGGGTAGGCGGCTCGGCCAGCGGCGGCAGCCAGATGCGGTGCGCTCCCGGGCCGTGCCCGGCCAGCCGGCCGACCACGACGTCGAGCAGGCTGCGCTGGTTGCCGCCCGCGGGCTCTTCCTGCTCCGGCTGCGTCGCCAGCTGGACGGGCTTGGTGATCTCGGGCAGCGGCATGTAGGTGGGGCCGTACTCGACGACCTCGCGGATCGCCGCGGTGCCGTCGGGGGCGACCGTCTGCGCCGGGTCGTCGTGGTGGGCGCCGGAGACGTAGGCGGCCTTGAACCTGGTCATACCGGTCGTGTCGAACTTCAGGTAGCCGTTGCCCGGCGCCGACGGCAGCTCGTACGCGTCCGCCACGCCGAGCACGACCCGGCTCTCCATGGCGGAGAACGTCCGCAGGCCGATCCGGTAGGACAGGTGGGTGTCCAGGCCGCGCAGCCGCCCCTCCTCCAGCCGCTGGGAGGCCAGCAGCAGGTGCACGCCGAGCGACCGGCCCAGCCGGCCGATCATCACGAACAGGTCGATGAACTCGGGCTTGGCCGACAGCAGCTCGCTGAACTCGTCCAGCACGATGAACAGCGTCGGCATCGGCCGCAGGTCGGCGCCCTGTTCGCGGGCCCGCTCGTAGTCGCGCAGCGAGGCGTAGTTGCCCGCCGCGCGCAGCAGCTCCTGCCGGCGCACCATCTCGCCGTGCAGCGCGTCGTGCATGCGGTCGACCAGGGGGAGCTCGTCCTCCAGGTTGGTGATGACGGCGGAGACGTGCGAGAGCCCCTCCAGCCCGAGGAACGTCGCGCCACCCTTGAAGTCGACCAGGACGAAGTTGAGGATCTCGGAGGAGTGGGTGATCGCCAGGCCCAGTACGAGCGTGCGCAGCAGCTCCGACTTGCCGGAGCCGGTCGCGCCGATGACCAGGCCGTGCGGGCCCATCCCGCCCTGCGCGGACTCCTTGATGTCCAGCTCGACCACCCGGCCGTCGCCACCCATGCCGATGGGCACGCGCAGCCGGTTGCGGCCCGCCCTGGGCTGCCAGGTGACCGCGGGCGAGAGCCGGCCCGGGTCGCCCACGCCGAGCAGCTCGGTCAGCGTGGTGTTGGTGCCGAGCAGGTCCTGCGACTCGCCGCCGGAGCCCGCCGAGGCCCGCAGCGGCGCGAGCTGCCTGGCCAGGCCCTCCGCGCGCGCGTAGTCCAGCTTGTCGGGGTCGCCCAGCCGGGTCGTGGACCGCTTGCCCGCGTGGTCGATCTTCACCATGTGGAACCCGTCGGGCTGGATCTCCAGCCGCAGCGTGCTGGCCTCCTCGACCGGCCCCGTCGTCTCCGACAGGTCGATCACCGTGACGCCCTGGATGGCGTCGCTGCCGAGCTGGGAGTCGTGCGGCACGTGCCCGCCGTCCACGATCACCACGTGGTACGGCAGCGCGTCCGACGCCGTTCCCGGACGGAACCTGGCCCGCTCCTTCAGCTCGTCGCCCACGAGCTGGTCGAGCTGGGACAGGTTCTCACCCATCAGCCGCACGTGACCGGCTGCGTCCATCTCCTCGGGGTGCAGCGCGTGCGGCAGCCACTTGACCCAGTCCCAGTGGGGCATCGACTCCTTGCCGGCGCACACCAGGACCCGCATGTCGTCGGGGGAGTGGAAGGTGACGAGCTGGGCGATGATCGCCCGTACGAGGCCGCGTACGGCCCGCGGATCCCCGCTGAGGTGGATCCGGGCGAAAGAGTTGAGCGCCACCGCCACGGGCAGCTCGGACACCGTGGAGTGGGCCCGTACGAACCTGCGCAGCGCGCCGGCCGTCAGCGCGTCGAGGTCCTCGACCGGCTTGGAGTCGGGCGGGATGAGCTGCACGGCCAGCTTCTGCACGCCGGTGCCGAGGCGTACCGTGCCGAAGTCGTCGTCGCGGGGCCTGCGCTCCCACAGGCGCGGCCCCATGGCCACCCACCAGAGCGCTTCGGGGGCGGGGCCGCTCCACTCCAGTGCCTCGCGCTGCTGGACGGCGGCCTTGCGGACCCTCTTGCGGATCTGGGAGAGGTAGCGGAAGTAGTCGCGGCGCAGGCCGTTGAGGCGGTTCTTGCGCTCGCCCGCGTTGCGGCCGAACTGGCCGACCGTCATGCCCAGCATCGAGACCGCGAACAGGCCGCTGGCCACGTACATGATGGGGTTGGCGTTACCGCCCGCGGTGAACATCAGCCCCATGGCCGCCCCGCCTGCCAGCATGGGGACGTACATGAGGACGCCGGTCATACCGGCGGGCTGCACCTCGGGGATCTCCGGCGGAGACTCCAGCAGGATTTCCCCACGCGGTGGCTGGGGGCTGGGACGGCGTTCAGGACGCCGAACAACAACAATGCTCACTGACGGGACAACCCTCCTGTCACCTGGAACACTTTCTTACCAGACGTGCCATCCCTATATGTTCGGCATGTCGGATTTCGTCAGCCAGACCTGGAGTGGCCGTGACCTCGCTCGCCCACCAGCCGATGCAGCCCATGCGGCCGATGCCGCCCGGGCCGCCCGGGCTGCCGCCGACGCATCCAGGCGCTCAGCCGCAGATGCGCGCGCCGGTGGCGCCCTTGTGCCACGTCACGATCGTGGCCCCGCGCCGCCGCGTCGATCTGGCGCTGCCTGCCGACATCCCGCTCCCGCACGTGCTGCCCGGCCTGCTGCGCGCGGTCGGCGAGGCCGGCGGCGACGCGGCCGGACCGCCCGGCTGGGTGCTCCAGCGGCTCGGAGGCGCGCCGTTCGACCTTGGGCAGACGCTCGCGTCCCTGGGCGTGCTGGACGGCGAACTGCTCTACCTGCGGCCGCGCGAGCTCACGCTGCCGCCCGCGCTCTTCGACGACGTGGCCGACGTGGTCGCCACGGGCGTCAAGGACAGCTCGGGCAAATGGGAGGCCCGCCACACCCGGGCCATGGGCGCGGGCGCCGCCGCCATCATGCTCGCGCTCGGCGCCCCCGCGCTG
Organism: Nonomuraea sp. NPDC004186; assembly: GCF_053603495.1. Lineage (NCBI taxonomy): Bacteria > Bacillati > Actinomycetota > Actinomycetes > Streptosporangiales > Streptosporangiaceae > Nonomuraea > Nonomuraea sp. NPDC004186. The sequence goes on from NZ_JBSGFQ010000079.1 coordinate 29,213, forward strand.
GTGCTGTCCGGCAGCGCGCCGCTGGGCGTGACGGTGGTCGCGGGCATGCTCGCTCTGCTGCTGATCGGCGTCAGCGCGGCCCTGTCCAGGGCCGTCGGCGACTCCTCCGCGGGCGCGCTGATCGGCTACGCGGCGCTGCCGTACGCGTTCCTGGCCGGCCTGTACGGCCTGGTCAGCGGCTCCACCCTGGCCGGGCTCGGCGCCCCGCACCTGCTGGCCGCGCTGACCTGCACCGCGCTGGTGGCCACCATCGGCGGCACCGTGGTGGCCGACGGAGTCGCGGGTTTCCTCGGTACGGCCATCGCGACCGTGGCGGGGGCGCTCGCGTCCGCCGCGGTCATGGTGTTCGCCCTGCCCGCGGCGGGCGTGGCGGCGATGACGGTGACGATCCTGATCGCGTTCAGCCCGCTGATCCCCACGCTGTCGTTCAGGATCGCCAGGGTGCCGCTGCCGGCCCTGCCCACCAACGCCGAGGAGTTGCGGGCCGACAACCAGCGGCTGGACAGCGAGGGCGTCCTGGCCCGCACCGCGCAGGCCCGCCGGTACGCGACCGGCATGGTCGTCGGCATCGTGCTCACCGCCATCGGCGCGATGGCCTTCCTGGTCACCACGCCGACCTGGATGGCGGTCTCGATGACCGTCGTGCTCTCGCTGGTGCTGCTGCTGCGCGCCCGCGTCTTCCACGGCCTCGGCCAGCGGCTCTGGCTGCTGGGCGCCGGCCTGGCCGGGCTGATCGCGGTGGGGATCGAGCTGAGCGCGGGCGCGGGCACGGTGGCCGCCGCGGCCGTCGTGATGGGCGTGCTCTGGCTGGCGATGCTGGTCGTCGGGCTCGGCCTGTGGCTGCCGTCCGGGCGGCTCTCGCCGTTCTGGGGGCGCGCGGGCGAGATCGTGGACGTCATCCTGCTGATCGCGCTCTTCCCGCTTGCGCTGGGCGTCCTCGACGTCTACACGTGGATCCGCGGCCTGGCGGGCTGACCGCCTCGCCCCGCTTTCGACGACCCGCTTTCGACGACCCGCCGAGGCGGCCCGGGGGGCCGCCTCGGCAGGTCAGATGTCGCGGGGGTCCTGCTCGCCGAGCCGCCGGAGCCGGTCGTTCCGCTCGGCGGTCTCCGCGCCGAACATGTCCTGGAACTCGGCGAACTGCCGCTGGATCTCCTCCAGCCCGATGATCTGCGACTGCGGCACGGCCAGCAGTTCCTGGGCCTGGCGCCCCTGGTCCTCCTGCGCCTGGCGCACCGCCTGGACGACCTCCTCAGCCAGGGTCCTGACGTCCAGCCGCAGGACGCGCGGCGAGAAGACCACGTTCTGGAGCCGGCCGTCGGCGTCCACGACCGCGGTGGTCAGGCCGCTGCGGCTCTCCCCCTTGCCGGTGATCAGCTGCAGCTCGGCGGCGGCCGCGGCCAGGCGCGTGAGCTCGCGCTCGTTGTCCCGCAGGAGTTTGTCCACGTCGTCGTCGGTGTAGTCCATGACACGCCACGCCATCGGCGCCGGGTTAACTGGAGGCGATCACGGGCTGGCGGGCCGCTGAATCGATCATGAAGATCGAGGCAAGTGTGCCACTTAGTAGAGATATGTGGACAAGAATGCCGATTTGTGGGGCAACAACAGGGTAAAACGGGGCAAGAGATCTACGTCACCTCCTCCACCATCGCGCACACGCGAAAGCGCGTCGACGAGGAGCTGCATCCGAACGTGGAGTTCATCCACGGGCTCATGTCGTACACGGCCGTAGGCGGCCTCGGTTTCGGGGCGATCGGCGGCGTGATGATCGGCGGCGCGTACGAGGAGTTCCGCCGCTGGGCGGACACCACGTTCACCGAAATGGAAGACGCCGTGGAGAGCTGGTCGGACGCCCTCGAACGGGCCAGGCGCAACTGGCGCGCGGCCGAGGAGGCCAGCATCGTGAGGTACCGCGGCTGATGGGCACGCCAGATCCCTGGGGCGGCGCTCCGGACCCCTGGGCGCACACCCAGACCCCGCCGGCCACCCAGGCGCCTCCTGGCAATCCCTACGGCACGCCGGCCCAGCCGGGCGCCCCGGACCCCATGGCGCGGGCGGCCACGCCGCCGCAGCCGGCCGCCCCGGATCCCTGGGCGCACACCCGGCCCCCGGCGCCGGGCCAGCCGGTGCCCGCCAATCCCTACTCCAACCCGTACGCCACCCCGAATCCCTACTCCACGACGCCCACCAGCCCGCGCCCGTACCAGCCGCAGCCCAGGCCCGTTCCCGGCAACCCCTACGCCCAGCCCGTCACCCACACCCCCCAGAACTACGCCGCCAACGGCGCCCAGCGTGCGAACCTGGGCGCAGGCAGGTTCGGTCCGGCTCCGGAGATGAACGCGGCCCGCTCGTCCTTGCCGTCGCTGGGGGAAAAGGCGCTCAACATGCTGAAAAGGGCGGGCAAGCTCGCCCTGGGCCTGGCTCCCGCCATCGCCATCTGCGGCGGCATGCTCGCCAACGAGCCGGGCATGGCCCAGGCGGTCAGCGTCTGGCAGAGCGGCATGGCCCAGCGGCTCGACGGCGGCATGAAGAACCTGCTCCCGCAGCTGCGCGACACGGCCAAGGACGGCTGGATCGCGATGGACCGCGACGAGTTCGACCGGGTGCTGTGGACCTTCCAGCGCGAGTCCGAGGTGCTGCGCAACGTCCTCAACACGGGCGGCAGCTCGCTCGACGAGGTCGCGGCGGCCTACCGGAGCTTCTGGACCTGGGTCCTGCGCACGTCGGCCGCCGCGCTCGGACTGCTCATCGCCGCCAAGGCGCTGCAGCGGGTGCCGCAGAGCTCGGTGTGGGGGGTGCTGATGGAGAAATACATCACGGCCGAGGTCAACATCGCCACGCTCTTCCTGGCCACCTCGCTGGCCAGCACCCTGAAGGAGGGCGGCGAGGTGCTGTCGACCATGGTGAAGCGGAACCACCAGTGGAACTACATCACGCCGGCCGGCGAGGCCGCGGTCAACTTCAAGTCGATCGAGATCGACGCCAAGAAGTACCCCTCCTTCTCGGAGCCCGCCAAGAAGAACGGACTGCCCCCGCGCTACCAGGACTTCGACTGGATCGAGCCGAAACGGGAGATCTCCAAGCCCTGATGGATAGGGTGGTGAGAAAAGCGGCTTCTGCGTCTTGTGGGGTATGAGGGATGATCGAGCGGGAATTCGGCGCGCTGGACATCGACCGGATCCTCCGGAACGCCGACCAGCAGATGGCGCGGGCCGGCGAGTTCCAGCAGGTCCTGCAGGACCTGACGGGCCACGCCCAGGACGAGGACGGGTTCGTCATGGCCGAGTGCGGCAGCACGGGGCTCAAGGAGCTCGTCCTGCACCCCAAGGCCATGCGCCTCAACTCGGCCGACCTGGCAGAGCGCATCAAGGTCGTCATCGCGGAGGCCAACGCCGACCTGCAGCGGCGGATCTCGGAGGAGATGGGCAACGTCTTCGGCGAGGAGAACAACCCCATGCGCTTCGCCCAGAACCCCGAGGGCGGCCTGGAGCTGGTACGGCAGGCCGAGGCGGCCTACAACCGCACGTACGAGGACCTCATGGGAGAGCTGGACAGGATCCGGCAGCGCATGGAGGGCTGAAAAAGCCCGGCTCACGTGGCGTGAGCCGGGCTTTCTTGTTTCCTGTCAGCCGATGCGGTCGGGGCCGGCCTGGTGCGCGGAGGACCAGATGTCCCCTTCGGGGTCGTAGATCTCCCGGTTGCGCTCGCTGCTCTGGTCGCCGCCCGCGCCCATGCCGCCCGGCGGGTACGCCATGAGCCCCGTCCCCGAGGCCCCCGGCCCGCCGCGGAGCACCGACGGAGCGGCCCCCGACGCCGAGCCGCCCGCGCCGTACCAGGTGCTCGGGCCGCCGCCGCTCTGCCCCGGAACCGGGGAGAACGGGGTGCTCGTCGGCACCTGCGTGGTGGGGTTGGTGAGCACGGTGGGCGTGGACTGATGCGGGTAACCCGTGGTCGGCGGCGTCGTCGTGGTGGTGGGGAAGTTCGGGTTTCCGGCGTCGGCGAGCTGGGTCTTCGGCTGGTCTGCGCCGATCACCGGAGGCACGCTCTGGTCCTGGTCCCCGGGCTTCTGCGGCGAGCCGCCGGTGCCCGGGCCGTTGCCCGGCTGCTGGGGGTTGTTGGGGTCCTGGGTTCCCGTGGACGGGTCGTCCTGACCCTTGCCCGGGTCCTGGCCCGGATCGTCGCGCCCCGGATCCTGGTCCTTGCCGGGGTTCTGGTCGCCCTTGCCGTCGGTGCCGTCGGAGCCGTCACGGCCGCCGCCGGTGCTGCTGCCGTCGGAGCCGGACGAGCCCTTCGAGCCGTCGCCCGTGCCGTCGCCCGTCCAGTACCTCGTCTCGCCCGATGGCGTCTTCGTGCCGCTGCCGGGGTCGAGGGGCTGCTGCTTCTGGGTCTCCACCACCATGGGCTGGATCTCGGGCAGCTTGAACGCCAGGCCGTCGGCCATCTGCGCGTTCAGGTCGTTGATCTTGTTGTTCAGCTGCTCCAGATGCGCCCGGGCCGCCGAGTCCACCAGATACCCGGCGGTCCCCAACTGCGGGTTGAAGTTCGTCGTCGGCTCGTTGTCGACGTTGGTCGTGGTGCTGAGGGCGGTGGGCCCGGGCATGGTCGTCTTGGACGTCCTGAGCTGCTGGGCGTACTCGACCATCGGCTTGCCGGTCTTCTCCATGGCGTCGCCGAGCGCCGCGGCGCTCGCGTGCAGCAGCCGCAGCGCCTCCAGCGCCGTCGTGGCCCCTTCGCCGCGCCAGACCTCCGCGAGCTCCTCAGCGGCCTTCAAGAGCGTGCCCTCGAGCCCGCTCTTGCCGTGGACCAGACCGGCCGCCTTGACGTAGCTGTTGCCGGCGCTCTCGATGCGGTCCGGGTCGGTGGCCTTCAGATAGGAGACGATCTGAGCCCTGGTGACGAAGATGCCCGGCTTGCTGTTGCCGAGGTAGTCATAGAGCCTGATCGGCTTCCACTCATCGCCCATCTACGCCATCCTTGCCGATATCTCACGCACTGCTGTCCCGCTGCCCTTTTTCGTAGTTGGAGACGGCCCGTTCGACCGCCTCGGCCCACTTCTCGACATAGTCGATGAGCTGGCTGTAGCTTTCGCCGAACACCTTGTACGCCGACTCGAAGTTGGCGCCGAAGTTGCTGGCCACCTCCCACTTGCCGGTGGCCTCCGGTCCGACGTTGCCCAGACCCTGCACCTCGCCGATCGTGCCGGGGCCGCTCCACGTGGCGCTCATCGACGGCTGCGGGTTGCCGTGCACGGAGCCCAGGTTCTTGCGCAGCCGCGAGACGACGTCCCTGATCCCCTCGTGGTCCGCGTACTGCCCGCCGCCGTTCCCGCTGAGCCCTGGGAAGTCCTTGGCGAGCTCCAGTCCCGGGGGCGGCGAGTCGTTGTCCTTCGGAACGCTCACGCCTTGCCTTTCGAGTCACCCTTGATGGTGTGGTTGGTCGTCGTCACGTCGCTCCTGAAGAGGTCCTCGTCCTCCAGGAGGTACGTGGTCCGTACGATCTCCTGCTGCTCCTGGCCGCCGCCCCGGCCGCCGGGCGCCGCGACCGCCGGGACCATGGAGGAGCCGCCGCTCAGGCCGCGCAGGCCGGCCGCGCTCACACCGTTGCCCGCGCTCGCGCCCCCACCACCGCCGAAGCCGCTTCCTCCCGTGCTGGGGCCGCCGTACGGGCTGCCGATGCCCGTGGTGGGCAGGCTGGTGGACGGGCCGGACAGCGACGGATCGGGCATTCCGGCCAGGGTCGTCGTCGGGCGCCCGGCATTGGGGTCCTGGGAGCTGTTCAGGTTCGGGTTCACGTTCGCATTTGCATTCGCGTTCGCGTTCGCGTTCAGGGCGTTGGAGGGGTCGGTCAGGCCGGGGATGTTGCCGGCGCCGTTCTGGCCGTTGCCGCCGATCCCGTTCTGGCCGTTCCCGATTCCCGAGCCCACGGTCCCGTCCGTGCCGTTGGGGAACGTGCTCGTCGGGTTGTTCGTGGTGTCGATGCCCGGGATCTGGTGCCGGTTGGGGTCCTGCATGCCGTCCTGGTTCAGGCCGGCCGTCGGGTCGAACGTCTGGTTGAGGCCGGCCGGGATGTTGCCGCCGATCCCGGTCTTCCCGCCGAACGGGCCGGTCGGAACGTTCGGCGACAGCGCCATGAACTGCGGGATGTCGGTCTTGAGCTCGGCGGGGAACACGTCGTTGTTGAGCTTGGTGTCCTGGCTCAGCAGCTTGATGGCCTCGGCGGCCTTCTTCCTGTCCTTCTCCTCCTTGGAGTCGCCCCAGAGGTTGGCGAAGGGAAGGTCGCTGATGAAGCGGGTGATACCGCCGACGAGCACGCCCACGCCCGCGCCGATCACCACACCCGGCACGGCTCCCACCCCGCCGAAGAAGGAGCCGATGGCGGCCCCGGCCACGCCGCCCGTGACGGCGGCCTCACCGAAGTCGATGTCACTGCCGGGGTTGTCGGGCACGTCTCCCTTGGCCGCCGACAACGTCCGGGCGTGGACGATGAGCGCGGGGGCGACACCGTGCGGGTTCTTCGGGGGGTTCTTCGCATCGACGGGCTGGTCGCTGATCGTGGTCGAGATGTCCGCCGCCGCCTCCCGCAGCCTGCGCAGCTGCTTCTTGACGGTCTTGGCGTCCTCGCCCGCGGTCCAGGACTTGTCCAGCTCCCGCAGATGCTTGTCGATCACGTCGACGAGATGGTCGAGCCGTGCCTTGCCTTCGAGGAACTCGGCCGCGGCCTGGCCGATGAGCTGGGGCTTGTTCTTGGCCAGCGTGTCGCGGAGCAGATCCAGCGTCGCACCCTCGAACTCGATGCTGCCGATCTGGCCCCTGATAGCCGCCTGGTACTCCGCCATCAGACCTGCATCGCCTTCGACCGGCCCTCGCTGTCCACCTCGGCGCCGTCGTAGTTCTGCAACGCCTGGTCGAGCAGGCCGATGACGTTCGCCACCTGGCCGGTGATGTTCGAGTAGGTGCTGGTGACGGTGGTGATGGCGTTGGTGGTGCTCTGACGGAAGCCCATGGCCGCCGGCCAGAACCCGCCCAGGGCGTCGTAGTCGCCGCTCAACTGCTCGACGGGACCGGAGCCCGTGAAGATGGCCTGCACGGCGCCGCTGCCGCCCGTCTTGCCGGCTTCATGGCCGGGGTCCAGCATGGCGAGGGCCTCTTCCAGGTCCGCCTTGGCCGCCTTGATCGCTCTCCGGCTGAGCTCAACCCCGCCGTTGTCGCTGCCCATGTTCCCCCTCTGGAGTCGGCCCCCGCGCTACGCCTTACTTGCCGTCGAAGATCTGGGAGTTGATCCTGTCGACCTGCTGCATGTTCATGTTCGTGACGTTGATGTTCTTCTTCATCAGGTCGATGAACTGCGACATGTCGTTGGCCTCGCGCTCCCAGAGCTGCCTGACCTCGTCGAAGACGGTCTTGGCCTCGCCCTGCCAGATCGCGCTCTTGGCCAGCAGGTCCCGCTCCAGGTTGTCCAGCTCGGTGACCATGTCGTTGAACGCCTTGGCGAAGTCGGTCTCACCCTGGCTGAGGCCGGAGTAGTTGACCTTTGTAACGTCGAAGATGTCTTCCGCGGGCATTGCGGCCTCCCCTTGCTGCTAGCTGAGACGCGAGTCGAACTGAACGTTGATCATGTTGGCGATCTGGTTCATCGCCTCGGTCCGCTCCTGGTTGAACGCCTGGTAGTTCTTGTTGCTCGTGCCGATGTTCTCCGCCAGGCGGCGCAGGCTGCCCAGGATGACGTCCATCCGCTCGTGCCACTTCTTGTGGACGGCGTCGAACGCGGCCTCCGACTGGCCCAGCCAGTGAGCCTTGAGGCTGATGCCGGCCTGGTCGAGCTGCTGCTGGATGCCGCGCAGGCGCTCGGCGGCGTCCTCGATGCGGGTGACAGCGGCGATGAGATCGGATTCACTTACTTGAGCCTGCGGTTGTGCCCCCACAGTCCCTCCCTTGCTGGTCGGCTGACTCCCAGCCGACTACTGGAGTCGGCCCGTTTGGTCACATTAGTGAACATCCATCACTAGCGTCGCATGTGATCACGTTAATTTTCCATATCTTCGAGGCGGATGGTGGGTGTATTGACAGAATGTAGGCATTTGGGCCCTTGCTCCTGGTGAGTGGTAACAGGCCGTATCTGTCTGTACGGCACATGTGGGGCTGGCGTAACGTATGGGCCGTTCGTGACAAGGGGGGCACGTGGCCGAGGACAGCAATCCCTACTCGAGCGCCCTGAACGGGCTCGGCGGGCTCGGCGGCGGCGCCGTCGACCCGCGTACCAAGGATCCCGACTTCTCGATGAAGTACTCCAGCGTCAACACGCTGGGGAAGAACGTGGGCAGTTACGGCGACGACCTGACCTCGATGAGTCAGAAGACCGGCGCCATCGACATGCACCAGTTCACCTTCGGCGTGATCGGCGGCGGGCTCAACGTGGCGCATCGTTCGGTCCGCGACAACGCCGTCGAGGCGCTGAAACAGGCCAAGGAAGTGCTGGACTCGTGGAAGCAGGCGATCGCCGACGCGGCCGCCAACGGCAAGGACGCCGAGGAGGCCAGCAAGGCCGGCAAAGGCCCCGGCGGCCCCGGCGGGCCGGGGACCGGTGGCCTGCCCAAGAGCGGGCTGGGCGGCCTGCCCAAGGGCGTCAATCCCGACGACCTGAAGATCGACAAGCCCTCGACGGACATCCCGAAGCCGGACATCCCTGGGTCTGACATCCCGAAGCCGGACATCCCCGGGTCTGACATCCCGAAGCCGGACATCCCCGGGTCCGACATCCCGAAGCCGGACATCCCGGGCTCCAACATCGACCAGCCGAAGATCGATCAGCCCAAGATCGACCAGCCGAACATCGACCAGCCCGACATCAAGCAGCCGGACGTCAAGCAGCCCGACCTGAGCGCCCTCAACCAGACGCCCAAGACCAACCTGGAAGGCATCAACCCCAGCCTGCCGACCTCGACCACGCCGCAGGTCCCCAGCACCCCCGGCTACGACCCGCGCGCCTCCGTGCCGCGCACGTCGGTCGGCGTGCCGGACAGCGGGGTGGGCTACACCGCCGGCGGCGGCTCGCCAGGTACGAGCCCGGGCGCGCCGGGGAGCATCGCCCGCGCACTGAACAGCGGGACGCCGCTCTATCCCATGACGCCCGGGATGGGCGGCGGAGCCGGCCAGGAGGAGAAGGACCGCGAGCGCGGTCCCCACCTCGGCGAGGACGAGTCGGTCTGGGAGACGGACGAGGACATCACGCCGGCTGTGCTCGGCAGGGAGGAATAGGCGAGCAGGTGGCTTACGAAGCGGATGTCTGGATGTTCCGCAGTGCCTGGGCGGCCACTGCGGCGGCGACGATCGTCATGCCGTACGCGGCGCCCATCCTCGGGCTCATGAGCCTGGTGATCGCGGACCCGGCCGAGCAGAGCCGGGCGGCGGACCAGTGGAACGACAAGACGCCGGTCAACATCGGGCAGGCCGACAACAAGGACTGGCACCCGCCGATGGCGGCGGGTGCGAAGCCCGCGCAGCAGTCCCCGCTCCTGGCCCCGGCCGGGAACTCGGGGGGCGCCAGCGACCTCGCCTACCTGCGCGGCGAGCTGAAGCGGATGGCCAAGGAGATCGGCGACAACAGCGACTGGGCCGGCCGGGGTTACGCGTCGTTCGTGCAGAAGGTCAACGAGCTCGACGCGCAGCTGGACAAGCTCGACAACAACCGCGTCGCCTGCGGGGAGACGCTCAAGTGCTCGGCCACCGCGTTCCACGTCGTGGCGGTGCTGTGCGACGTCATCGCCGGCATCCTGACGGTGATGGCGGGGATCGTGCTTGCCGTACGTTTCATCCCAGGGGGGCAGGCGTGGGAGGCGGCGATCATCCGCGGGGTGATGAGCATCTACAAGTGCCTGCAGACGGTCTTCAAGAACCACTGGAAGCTCGTCATGAAGGTCACCCTCTACCTGGGACTCGCGGGGACGGCGTTCAACCAGTTCACCAAGGACCTTCCGTTCCTGAAGGCCATGCCGTCCACCGGCGCGCCCAACCTGGTGAACGCCAGCGCCATCTGGGACCCCAGCAAGGCGGACATCGTCAAGAACCCGACACCGCAGATGCCCAACGTGGACGACTCGATGATTCCGGAGTTCGGCTTCTAACCCGGCCCCGACCCCGCCCCTGCCGAGCTGCCGGGAGCCCGGCTGCGCATCACCGTGCCGCCGGGAAACCGGCTACGGCGCTCGTGTGGCTGACCGAGGCCGGCAGCCGGACGCCCACCGTGCCGGCCCGGCCCGCTCCTCGGAGAGGCGCACGCACGCGAGCCCAGACGCAGACGCAGACTCGAACTCGCTCCCGAACCGGACCCGAACACTCCTGAACCCGGATCCGAATCCATCCCGGGGACCGACCATCCCCGGGACCGACCATCCCCGGAACCGAACCCATCCCCGGAGCCAAACACTCCCGAACCCATCCCCGGGACCGAACCCACCCCCGATGGGCCTACCGGCTGCCGACGGTCAGGGGCACCATGGCCGCGGCGGGATCCAGCGCCGGCCCCTGCGGAATGGCGTGCATGATGTTCGTCGGCACAGGCGCGATGTCCGCGGCGTCGTACCCGAGCTTCGCCAGCACGTCAGCCGACGGGACCGGATAGCGCACCCCCTGGTCACTGATCAGCGCCAGCGTCCCCGCGACCGCGCCGAGCTGGCCCTCGCCGGGCAGCACCCCGGCCACCACGGCGCTGCCCGGCGGAAGCAGCACCTGGTCGAAGCGGTCCTGTACGCCTGAGCTCGACGGCGTCGGAATCGTGACCCTGCTGCCGACCGTCACCTTGGCCACGACCGAGCCGGCCGCCGTGTTCGGATAAACCGAGCAGAGCGGCGTCGTCCCGGACACGTTGATCGCCTTGGGCATGGTCGTCGGCAGGGTGGGGTCCATGACGTTCTGGCGCGAGGGCGAGGCGTTGGCCGAGGCCGCGTCGATCTGGATCTCCCGCGCCACCCGGTTGCCGTACGCCTTCTTGATGTTCGGGTCCTCCAGCAGCAGCCTGGCCTGGACGGGGGAGATGGGCGCCAGGCCGTCGTTGAGCAGCACGTACCACCGCGCGGCCGTACCCGGCATGGCCGGGACCACGAACACCTGCCCCACCGCCGCCGTGACCTTCCCGTTGGCCCGTACCTTCCTGCCGAGGTTCGCCACGTTCGGGCCCCTGAAGTCGTGGCCGACGGGCAGCGCGTTCAGCCATGCCGCCGGCACCTTCCTGGGCTGCGCGTTGAGCGCCCGCACGCCGTGCTCGTTGACGCGCATGCGGCGATTGCCCCAGATCACCCAGTTCTGCTGCCCGTCGGAGACCACCATCGCGTCCCCGCCCACGGGCCTCCCGCCGAGGTCCGTCCCCCCGACAAGGGTCGTGTACGGCTTGCGCCCGCCCGTGCTGTCGGGCCCCTCCGCCACGCACACCGACCACGGCGCCTTGACCAGCTTCTTCCGCTCGGGCAGCGAGTCGGGCGCCCCGGAGATCCCGATGAGCGGCCCCCGGGCGTACCCGGCCAGCGAGGCGGCGCTCACGCTCCGGGTCGTGATCTCCCCGGCATCCAGCACGAGCCTGGCCGACACGTAGTTCGCCACCGGCAGCAGCCGCCGCTGCTGCTGGCTGTAGATGAACTTCGCCCCGCTCTCCTCCTCGACCAGCAACTGCCCCGGGTCGGTCAGCTTGGTCGCGTTCCCGGGCCGCACCAGCCCCCAGATCCCGAACACCGCCATCACCAGGACCCCGATCAGGATCCCGCCGAACGTGGCGACGTTCTGCCGGCGCATGGGGGACTCGGGGACATCGGGCTCGGCCTGCAGGAGCGCCATGCCAAGCCTCTGCTGCATCAAGCGGTGTGCCTGATAGAGGTCCTTCTTGGTCTGCACAGCGCCTCCCCGCGTCAGAATCCGCGCATCAGCATAAACGCCTCAAACCCCACCCGCCCCAATCCCCCCAATTCCCACCCCCTCTCACCCCTTCACCCACCCCACCCCCAACTTCCACCCCACCACCCCTCCCACCCCTCCCGACTGCCCGCCCCACCCTCATCCGGCCCACTGCCGCCCCCAGCGCCCTACCACGGCCGCCCACCTCGCGGGTTCCACCTCCGCCAATCCATCCCGGCACTCTCGCAATCCATCCCGGCACGCGCGGCCACCGCCCGCCTGGGGCTTCGGGCCGCCCTCAGCCCGCCCGCCTGGGGCTTCGGGCCGCCCTCAGCCCGCCCGCTGCCAGCCCCAGCGCCCTGCGACCACCGCCCACCTCGCGGTGTCCAGCGCCGCCACCTCCGCCCAGCGCCGCCACCCCGCCCAGCGCCGCCACCGCCCAGCTCGCTCAGCCCGCCTTCAGCGTCACCCCAGACCGGTCTCTGTGAACCACCGCTCGGCCCGCTGCCTCCAGCTCACGCCCCCTCGCAGCTTCCACCCTCGCCAATCCATCCGAGCGCTCCCGACCACCGCCCGCCCGGGGCTTCCGCCCACCTTCATCCGGCACGCTGCCGACCCCAGCGCCGTGCGACCACCGCCCGCCCTGCGACCATCCCCGCCAATCCACCCCAGCCCTTTCGATCACCACCTTCCCGGGGCTTCGGGCCGCCTTCAGCCCGCCCGCTGCCGGCCCCAGCGCCCTGCGACCGCCGCCCACCGCGCGGCTTCCTCACCTCGTCGCCCTGCCGTTTACGGGAGGAGCAACCCCCAGTACAGCGCCCACGGAACGAACACGACGCCGCCCGCCATCAGGAGCCCAACCCGCACCCTCTCGCCGACCGGAGCGGACCGGGGCCACCGTACGAAGGTCAAGACGGTGCCCACGACGGTCGCGATCGCGAGAGCCTGGAGCGCGAGCCAGATGAGAGGCCGCTCCGCCACCAGAGGCCCCGGCGAGGCCAGCTTCCCGCCAGTCATGATCGAGTAGAACAGGTAGAGGAACGCGCCCACGACCACCGCGAGCCCACCGGCACTCACCAGCCACGCCCCCTTGACTGGCGCCGCCTCACCCTGCCCCGCCCTGTCGACAGACGACCCCCTGCCACGCCGCCGGATCCGGCGTACCAGGGCCACCACCGGATACCCCCCGAACGCGACCAGGAACAACACCAGCGCCGCGCCCTGAACGCCCGCCGACTCCCACCACTCGGCAGGCGGCACCGCCACAGTGTCGTCCGCCTGGACCGGCGCGGGCCCCGTCACCTGCGCCACGGGTGCCCGCCCCGAGGTCGCCTCTCCCACCCAACTGCCGACCAGTTCCGCATAACCAGGAGCGAGCTCGGGCAGCCGTGTGACCCCACCATCAGGCGTCCGATGAGCGGCATGATCGGCATCCGCGAAGAACCGGAACGTGTACTGCCGGTTTCCTCCCTTCTCCAAGGCCTTGGCGAAGATGGGCGGCGTCTCCCGGGGTGGCGTCAGCAGGTCGTGCACGCCCCAGATCCCGAGCACGGGCTGCCGCAGGCTCGCGATGACCGGTTCCGGATCGTAGTAGGGCTCGGGAAACATCCCGGCGTCCGTGATCACCCGGTACATCGTGGGCTCGGCCCGATCGACGAACGACCCGTGCACCCCCGCCTTCCGCAACCCTGCCGCCACCGCCCAGGTCTGCTGCCGTAGCGGCTGCAGCGCGTTGGCGCCCACCACGATCACGAACGAGATGTCCTTGGACCGCGACGCCGCCAGCGGCGCCACCCATCCACCCTCGCTGAGGCCCCAGATCCCGACCTTCGCCGGATCGACCCCCGGTTGCCGCCGCAGCGTCTCTACGGCCCCCAGGGCGTCGTCGGCCAGTTGCGAGTACGACCTCTCGAACAGCGAATACCCCTCGGAACGCTTGTCGTAGATCAGCACTGACAGTCCTTGGCGGGCGAACGCCACGGCCTCGCCCAGCAGCTTGTTCCGTTTCGTCCCGGTCCCCGCCCCGTGCACCAGCACAACCCCGGCCCGCCCGCTCTGTGCCCGCACCGGACTGATCACGCTGCCGTGCAGCACCAGCCCACCACTTCCTCGGAAGCTCACCTCGGCGGCCGTCAGGTCGTCGGGCACGTCCAGCCCTCCATCGGGCCCGGCTCCGGAGCGTGTCCCGACTCCACCTCCGAGCTGCCCGGCCCCGAGGCCCCGCTCCCGCACGGCCTGTCCGGCGACGTGTTCGGCCGAGAGTCCGACCGCTAAGTGTTCCGAAGGAGTGCTGGACGCAGCGGGTCCCACGGAAGTGCCGAGCAGTGAAGAACCACCAGAGGGTCCGGCCGCCAGAAGCGCGGCGGCGACGACCGCAAGAATCTTTTGCATATCGCCGAACATACTCTGCAGAGAAGTCTCGGCAAAGAGAAGTCTGCAGATATCGTTCGGGAGGACTACCCTCCTCCTCATGAAGGAGGACGAGACGAAGAACGACCACGAGCCGTTCATCCTCGACGACCCGGACAAGCTCAAGGCCCTGGCCCATCCCATGCGCCGCCGCATGCTGACCCACCTCAACATCCACGGCCCCGCCACCTCCACCACGTTGGGCGAGCTGCTCGGCGCCAAGACCGGCACCACGAGCTACCACCTGCGCCAGCTGGAGAAGTACGGCTTCATCGAGGAGATCCCCGAACGCTCGTCCGGCCGCGAACGCTGGTGGCGCCGCGCCGAGATCCCCAGGGACATGCGCTTCCCCAACCCCGACCAACTGGCCCCGGAGGACCGCGCGGTCCTGGGCGAGTTCCTGAGGGTCGGGTTCGAGGAGGACCGCGCCCTCATGGAACGCTTCCCGGCCGCCTACCGCGCCGACCCCGACTGGGCAAGGGGCTCAAGGGGCCTGGCCCGCATGACGAAGGAGGAGCTGAACGAGTTCTACAACGCGTACATCGCGCTGCTCCTCAAGTACAGCCACCGGTCGGAGGACGCCCCTCCGGACGCCCGCCCCGTCTACGTCCGCTTCTTCACCCTCCCCGCCGACGAGCCCTGACCCCCACGCCCACATGGCCTCATCCGGGCTCACCCGCCCACACAGTCCCACCGGCCCACACAGCCCCACTCAGCCCCCCGCCCACACAGCCCCACCCGCCCACACAGCCCCACCCGCCGACGAGCCCTGCACGCCACACAGCCCTGCGTGCACGCCCGCACAGCCCTGCGGACGAGCCCTGGCACGCCCTCCACGCTCGTCGCCCGCGCAACCGCAACCCGGGCGACGAGTCCTTAACACACGCCTTAACCCACCCCACGGCCCCACCTGGCGAGGGTCCGGGTCCCCCGCAGTGCCGCCCGTCGAGGATCCGAGCACACCCCATCGCAAGGAGCCCTCTGGCGGAGCACCACCATCACGCCGGGCACTACGACTGGGTGCTTCCGGGGCGGATGTCTGTGACGGGCAGGTCCCGCCGGGCGCGGGGGTCGGTCTCGTAGCCGGTGGTCCCGAGGGTGGTGGGGCTGGCTGCTCGGTCTCGTACGTCAGGCGTCGTCGGGGAGTGCCGCTTGGATGGGGGTGATGTTGCCCGTTCTCACCAGGAAGCCTCGGCCAGGGGGGCCGCCGACCGTTCCGCGGGGTAGGCGGATCGAGAAGATGTCGCCGTCGGCCTGGCTCTGGACGGCCAGCAGCACCCCGGTGCGGGCCTTGCGCGTCTCGGCGACGAACCCGCGATAGGCGACGGCCAGATCTCCGGTCGTGCCGGCGATCAGCAATCCGTGATCGCCGTCCCGGCCCGATCGGTGCACCTCCTCCAGCGCCATCCCCAAGGGGCCGTCCGCGTTGATCAACTCGGCGTCGTCCACCAGCACCACGTACTGCTGCAGCTCCGCGACCAGCTCCGTCAGGTTGGCGGCGTTGCCGTCCAGCACGGCCAGTGCGCCGTTGAGCTCCCTTAACGGGCTGCGTCTGGGAGCGACGGCGATGACGGGCGTGCCCCGGGCGATGAGTGAATGGGCGGCGGTCAGCAGGACAGACGAGCGGCCGGAGCGGGACGGGCCGGCGATGACGGCGCCGGGTCCGTGGGCCAGCAGGTCGAGCCCGAGCGGCGCCAGGGCGTCGCCGCCGGCGCCGATCAGTGCCCACAGCGGGGACGGGGGCGTGAACGTGGCGTCCAGGGCGAGTGCTTGGGATGCCGTGACGCGCATGGGGAGGGCGTCCACCCGCAAGGGGGGCTCGCCGTTCCACTGCCAGCCGCCCTGGCCCGTGCTCGCGGACCGCCCGTGAGCGGGGCCGGGACTCCGTCGAGGGCTCGCCGAATCCGCCGTCGACGTGCGGGCCAGGGATTGGAACGCGGCGACCTGGGCCGGGCCCGACGGGTCGGAGGAGAGCAGCGCGATGTGGTGCTCCACGATGCCGTGCTCGCCCATCGAGAGCGCGCGGCCAGGCGGCATCGACGAGGGCAGGCCCTTGAGGGGGAAGCCCGCCAGGCCGTAGTCGGAGGAGTCCGAGAGGCGCAGGAGCAGCCGGTCGTCGAAGACCGTCGAGACCTGGCCGAGCAGGCCCGACCGGTCGCTGGTGACCACGGCCCTGAACCCGACCGCCGGGCCTTCGCGCATGAGCTGGAGCAGCGACTCGATCAGGCGGCCGTAGTCGTAGCTCTCGAAGGCGGCGACGAAGCCCTCCCAGCGATCCAGCATGAACACCAGCCAGGGCAGGCGGTGGCCGGCTTGGCGGTATTCGGCCAGGGAGGCGTGCCCGGCCTCGGCCAGGAGCTGCTGGCGGCGGCCGACCTCGGCACGCAGGCGGGTGAGCAGGCGTTCGACCCGGTCGATCTGGTCGCGGGTCACGACGGCGCCGCAGTGGGGCATCGTGACCAGGGGCAGGAGCGCTCCGGAGCCGCAGTCGACCGCGTGGACGTGGACGTCTTCCGGGGAGGAGTGGGCCGCGATGGAGCCCGCGATCGTGCGTAGCGCCGTCGACCTGCCGGAGCGGGCGGCCCCCGCGATGAGCAGGTGACCTCCGTGGGCCAGGTCCAGCGCGAGAGGGCTTCGGTCCTGCGCCCACGGACGGTCGGTCAGGCCGTAAGGCAGCGGTGGGACCTCGACGAACGCACCCGACGGGGATCCCGCGCCGTGGGGCTCCGGGTGGGAGGGGAAGTGGTCAGGTTGCGCACCGGCCGGTAGAGGGCCTTTGGCGCCTCCGGAGGGGCGGGGGGTCGATGGATGGAGATGGCCTGGGCCCGCTGGGTGAAGGGGCGCGGGGCGACCTATGGGTGGGTGTCCGGGGAGGCCGAGGGAAGGTTGGGCCGAGCCCTTCACGGAGACCTGGACGTGGTCATGGGCGGCGATCCCTGGAATGTGCCTGGAAGCGCCCTTTGTCGGGTTGGGAGGCGCCGTCTGTGGCGCGGGGGAGCCGTCGTCGCCGGAAGGTGAGGAGGCGGTGGGCGCGGTCGCCGAGGGTGACGTGGTGAGGGCCGGGAGGTCCAGGACGAAGTGGGTGGGGAGGGGATCGAGCCAGGGACTGGGCTGGACGGGGACCGCGGTCAGGTGGGTGGCCTCGATCAGGGCGTCGGCGACCAGGGTCAGGTCGGTGACCGTCGAGTCCTCCTCCGGCTCCGGAGGGGGCGGCAGGGGTTTGCCCAGCGAGCGCCAGCTCACGTCGAGCACCCTGATGGCGGCGCCCGGCCCGGCGAGCGGGCCGGTCGAACCTGGCACGGGGCTGCGGCCTCCCACCCTGGCCGTCTGTACGGCGGTCGCGGCCCCCACGCCGGAACGGACGTAACAACGGCCGGGCGTCGACTTGGAGATGTGGGCGGCGTCCGGCAGGTCGATGACGTCGGAGGACTCCGCGGGCTCGGTCACGCGCAGGGCGATGCGCAACGACGTGTTCGCCTGGATGTCGGCCGTGACCACGCCCGCGGGGCGCTGCGTGGCCAGGATGAGGTGGATGCCCAGCGAGCGGCCACGGCGGGCGATGTCGACCAGGCCCGTGACGAAGTCAGGCAGCTCGGCCACCAGGGCGGCGAACTCGTCGATGATCAACACCAGGCGCGGCATGCCCGTGCCCGTGTAGTCCTCGATGTCCTTGGCCCCGGCAGCCGCCAGCAGGCGCTCTCTCCGGCGGATCTCGGCCGCCAGCGAGTCGAGGGCCCGCTGGGTCAGGTGGCCGTCGAGGTCGCTGACCATGCCGACCGTGTGCGGCAGGCGTACACACTCCTTGAAGGCGGCGCCGCCCTTGTAGTCGATCAGCACGAACGTGAGCTGGTCGGGCCGGTTGGCCACCGCCAGCGAGCAGATCAGCGTCTGCAGCAGCTCCGACTTGCCCGCGCCCGTGGTGCCGGCGATCAGGCCGTGGGGGCCGTCGAGCCTGAGGTCGACCGAGAACGGGCCCTCGGGGCCGATGCCGATCAGCGCGCTCGTGGAGCCCTGGGCCCGCCATCGCCCGGCCAGCTCCTGTCCGGACGGGCTGGGCATGCTCATCAGGTCGAGCAGGCGGACGGCGCCGGGGAGGTTGCCCGACGGGTCGTCCCTGCTCACGTCGCGGATCGGGGACAGGGCCCTGGCCAGCCGGTCGGACCAGGTGGGGGAGACGAGGTCGCCCAGGATCGGGCCGATGACGTCGAGGCCGCCGCCGCGCAGGCGTACGAGACCGTCCGTGCCGCACGCGGCCACGGTCTGGCACTCCTCGGGCAGCAGCCGCTGGTCGTCGTCGATGGCGAGCGTGAACACGCCTGAACGCGGGCCCTGGCGCAGCACCTGCGGCATGTTGGGCAGGCCGCGCAGCACCTGGGCGCCGTCGAGGATCACCAGGACGTCGTACGGGCGCACGTCGTACGAGGAGAAGGTGGGCTTCTCCGGGCCCCCGAGGTCGTCCCAGCCGGTGGGGATCTTGCCCAGCTCGGGGATCGCGGTGTTCTGGCGTTCGTCGATGAGGGCGGCGAGCTCGGAGACGCGGCGGGCGGCCGACTCGGGGTCGGTGCCGATCAGCGCCACGCACTCCTCGCCCGCGCGCGGCGTGCAGTGCGGGAGCCAGCGCATCCAGCCCCAGCGGTGCTCGCCGTCGGCGTGCGCGGACACGATCACGATGGCCAGGTCACGGGGGCTGTGCAGGGTCGCGGCCTGGGCGATCAGCCAGCTCGCGAGGCTGGTCGCCGCGGCGCGCGGGCCCGTGACGCCCGCCACGCCCAGCCTGCGCATGGGCAGTGCCACCGGAACGGAGTGGCACATCGGCGGATCGATGGGCCCGCCCTGCTCCTCCGACAGCTCCAGGTTGGCGGGCAGGTCGGCGAGCCCGACCCTGAGCCTGAGAGAGTCGGCGTCGTGGATCCGGCGCTCCCACAGCCGCCTGCGCGGCCCCGTGGCGGTGAGCAGCACCTGCGCCGGGTCGGGCGCGTCCGACCTGCGGGCGGCCTCGTCCGCCACCCTCGCCCGCTCGACGGCCTCGTCGTACGCCTGGAGCTGCTCGTTGTACTCCTTGAGCGCCTTTTTGTGCTGTTTCTTGCCATGGCGGCGGTCGCTCCACCATTGGCCGATCATGATGACCGGGGTCATGAGGGCGACGAGCAGGTAGTACGGCTGCTTCAGGGCGAACGCGAGCGTCACGCCGAGCACGGCGGGCAGGAGGGCGGCGAGCAACTGCAGGCGCAGGCCTTCGTTCCTGGAGGGCTCCTTGGGTTTGACGAACTTGCGCTCGGGCTCGGAGCGCCGGAGCCTGGGCGGGCGGTTGTAGGACACGCCGCCCTCGCTCCTGGGCGCCAGATGCGCGTCTTTGGGCTCGATCGACGTCAGCACGAACACTGACGAACCACACGTGAGCACGGCCTGGTCGGGCCATTCGGTCCGCTCCGTGAGCGGACGGCCGTCGAGCTCGGGCACCTCGCCGTAGTCGGCGGCCAGCTCGGCCGCCTCCCGCTCCGCGACCCGGGCCGTGAGCTCGGCGACCTCCTCGGCCCACCTGCCCTTGAGCTTCAGCCTGGGCGCCTCGCCGGGCGGCCGCCCGGCGCGCTCGATGGTGATCGCGTCCGGCGTCACGCGTACGGTCACCGCTTCCGGGGCGAGGACGGGGTCGGCGGTGGTCATGGCGCACATCGGGTCGGAGCCGATGACGTGCACGCCCAGGCCCAGCCGGTGTACGGCGCCGGCCGCGGGGCCGCCCACCACGCGCACCTCGGCCACCCCGCCCGGCTCCTCGATGAGGGTTTCGCGGGCGAGCGCGGGGTCCAGCGTGATCTTGTCGCCGTCGCGCAGCACGGCGGCGGCCCGGGCGCGGGGATCGAGCGGGCGGCCGTCACGCCACAGGGCCGGCGCCGCTCCCGCCCCTGCGGAGCTCGGCTGCGCTGTGACCGCCTGTGTCGCGGTGCGCTCCGGCCGGCGGGGGTGTGGCACGTGGGCGCCGGTGTCCTCGGGGGGCGACATGCCGTAGGGGGCTCGTGCTTTGGGCAGGCGGACGACCTTCGCCAGCGGCCCGTGATCGTTGAGCGCCTCGCTCACCCTCGCCACTGTGGCGCCGTCGTCGCCGTCGATCACGACGTCACGGTCGCCCTGCCCGCCGAGCACGGTGAGCATGATCCGCATGATGCCGTCCCCTCGCTCGGACCTCGGGCGCCCAAAGGTAGCGCCCGAAGCGAGGGTAGGCGGGTTGGTTGACGGCAATGGCATGGCCGGCTGGTGCTGGGGATGAGCGCGGGTTGGGGCTCCCGATGGCTGTGGATAACCGGTCTCCGCTCTTTGGCGGGGGTGGGTGGCTTGGTCGGGGCGGTGGGTGTGGAGGCCGCGGTGTATGGGATTGGTGTCCGTTTGGTTAGGTCGCGGGGCGTTGCGTCCGGCCGTGGCCGTGGTTGGGCGATTAGTAGTCGTCGGGTCGTCGGGTCGTCGGGTCGTCGGGGGGCGGGTGGGGTCGGGGCTTGGGTTGGGTGTTGCTTGCGGTGGGGTGGGGGGTAATGGGAGTGAATGGTGTGGTGGATGTTATTGGGGTGGTGGCTAGCCGGAGAAATGGTTGTTCGTCAACTCGGTAGAAAGAACCGGCATCGATTATTCGGCATTGGCGTCCCGTCACCTGCGAAACAAGCATGGGTCCTCGCATTCCGCCCCCACGCCCCCTCCTCGCCCCACATAATGGCGGCAATTCCACGATTCAATTGGGAGCCCCCCACCCATGAGGACCAGTGAAAAGCCTGCCGTCAACGCGGCGGCGGGGTTGTCCGGCCCGGCCTCGCGCAAGCTCCCCGTGCCCCCTCGCGAACGCAAGCCGGCCCTCGCCGCCCTTGCCGTTCTGCTGATCCTGGGCGGCGCGCTGGCCACGACCCTGCTCGTGCTGCGCAGCGGCGACCGCGTCTCCGCGATCCGGGTGACGCAGCAGGTCGGCGCGGGCCAGAAGTTCACCGAGCAGATGCTGGAAGAGGTCCAGATCGCGGCCGACAGCGGCATCGACTACGTGAGCTGGTCGGAGCGGGGCAAGGTGGAAAACAGCTTCGCGACCGTCACGGTCCTCCCCGGCACGCTGTTCACGAGCCGGATGGGAGTCAAGCAGAGCAGCGAGCTGGGCCCGGGAAAGGCGACCGTCGGATTGGCCCTCAAGCCAGGGCAAATGCCCGCCGGAGTGGAAGCGGGTGACCGGGTCCAGGTGATATATGTGCCCAGCCGTTCGGCCCAGGGACAAACGCGGGTGCTGGCGGAAAGCGCTCTCGTGTTCTCGGTGGGCGACAAGTCGAGGACGGCGAATTCCGGCCAGATCACGGTAATAGTGGATTCATCAGCGTCACCGGAAATAGTGGCGTTCGCCTCCAGCGGTGAGATCGCGGTGGCCGAGCTACCGGGGGCACGCTGACGTGGCGCTGATCGTACTGGCCGCCGACAAGGGCGCGCCGGGTGTGACGACCGCGGCGACCGCCCTGGCGGCGGTGTGGCCGCGCCCCGTGCTGCTGGCCGAATGCGATCCGGCGGGCGGTGACCTCGCCTACCGGCTCCCGGCCGCCGACGGCGGCGTCCTGAACCCCGGCAAGGGCCTGCTCACCCTCGGCGCCACGGCGCGGCGCGGGCTCGAGCCCGCCCAGATCCACCAGCACACGCAGAAGATCGTCGGGGGTCTCGACGTGCTGGTCGGGCTCACGCACGGCGAGCAGGCCGCCGGGCTCACCTGGCTGTGGGGCCCGCTGGGCAGAGCGCTCGCCGGCATCCCGAACGCCGACGTGATCGCCGACTGCGGCCGCCTCGGCGCGCACGCGCAGCTCGGCGATCTGCTCGCCGAGGCCGAGCAGGTCGTGCTGCTCACCAGGGCCACTCTCGACCACGTCGCCCACCTGCGCGAACGCCTCCAGATCACCAAGGCGCACGGCGTCGCCGTGATCGCCGACCCGCGTAACTACCGCGCCTCCATCGACGACGTACGCAGGATCGTCGGCCCGGCCGTCCAGTACGTGTACGGCCTCGCGCACGACCCCAAGGGCGCCGAGCTGCTGCGCGGCCAGTGGGGCGGACGGCTCGACCGGTCCCTGCTCATCCGCACCGCGAGAGACCTGGCGGGAAGGCTGGTGAGTCACCGATGATCGATCACTCGCTGGTCAAGCGCTTCCGCCAGGAGGTCGGCGACCGCCTGGCCCACCAGCGCCGGCTCGACCAGGCCAACGGCCTGCCCCCGATGACGGGGGAGGACGAGCGCCAGTTCGCCCGGGCGCTGATCTCCCAGGTCCTGGAGGAGCACGCCCGCAACGAGATCGGCCTCGGCCGCACGCCCCCCACGGTCGAGGAGGAAGAGGCGCTCGCGGCCGGCATCCACGCCGCGCTGTTCGGCGTGGGCAGGCTGCAGCCGCTGCTCGACGACCCCCAGGTCGAGAACATCGACATCAACGGCTGCGACAGGGTGTTCGTCAGCTACGCCGACGGCCAGGAGCTCATGCACGACCCGGTCGCCGAGTCCGACGACGAGCTGATCGAGCTCATCCAGATCCTGGCGGCGTACTCGGGCCTGTCGAGCAGGCCCTTCGACACCGCCAACCCACAGCTCGACCTGCGCCTCCCCGACGGCTCCAGGCTGAGCGCCGTCATGGACGTCACCGTCAGGCCGGCGGTCTCGATCCGCCGCGCCCGCCTCGGCAAGGTCTTCCTGTCCGACTTGGCAGGCAACAGCACGATAAGTCGGGACATATCGAGGTTCTTGACGGCTGCCGTCGCCGCCCGCAAGAACATCATGATCGCCGGATCCACCAACGCCGGCAAGACCACCCTGCTGCGGGCCCTGGCCAACGAGATCCAGCCCACCGAGCGCCTCATCACCGTCGAACGAGCCCTGGAGCTGGGCCTCGACCAGTTCCCCGAGCTCCACCCCAACGTCGTCGCCTTCGAGCAGCGCCTGCCCAACTCCGAGGGCCAGGGCGAGATCTCCATGGCCGAGCTGGTCAGACGCTCCCTCCGCATGAACCCCAGCCGCGTCATCGTCGGCGAGGTCCTCGGCGACGAGATCGTCACCATGCTCAACGCGATGACCCAGGGCAACGACGGCTCCCTGTCGACCATCCACGCCAACTCCAGCATGGAGGTCTTCAACCGCATCTCCACCTATGCCCTGCAGGCCAGCGAGCGCCTGCCCATCGACGCGACCCACATGCTCATCGCGGGCGCCATCGACTTCGTCGTCTTCATCACGAAGCGCAACGACTACCACGTCGGCGGCACCCTGCGCCGCTACGTCTCCAGCATCCGCGAGGTCAACGGCTGCGACGGCCGCGTCCTGTCGAGCGAGGTGTTCGTGCCGGGCCCCGACGGCACCGCCGTCCCGCACGCGCCGGTCTCCTGCCTGGACGAGCTCGCCGCCCACGGCTACCTGCCGGGAGGGTGGTGACGAGGTGATCTTCGACCCGTTCGCGCTGCTGACCGGAGCGATCATAGGCGGCGGCCTGTTCCTGTTCTTCGTCTCCCTCTACGGCATGCGCCCCCGCCCGCCCCAGCCCAAGCGCCACCTGCTCAAGATGCTGACCACCCGCACCGCGATAGCCGCGGTCGCGGCCGGACTCGTCCTGATCATCACCGGCTGGCCGGTCATGGCGGTGGGCACGGTGCTGCTCGTGTTCGCCTGGCGCGGCCTGTCGGGAGGGGCCGCCGAGGAGCGCGCCGCCATGCGCCGGCTCGAAGGGCTCGCCGCCTGGACCGAGTCCCTGCGTGACACGATCGCCGGCGCGGCCGGGCTCGAACAGGCCATCCCGTCGTCCATCAGGGCCGCCGCGCCCATGCTCAGGCCCCACCTGCGCGCCATGATCGACCGGCTGCACACGAGGATGGCGCTGCCGGAGGCGCTGGCGCTGTTCGCCGACGAGCTCGACGACCCGTCGGCCGACCTCGTGGTGGCCGCGCTCATCCTCAACTCCCGGCTGCGCGGCCCCGGCCTGCGCGACGTGCTGGGTGCGCTGGCCGTCTCGGCCCGCGAGGAGCTCGACATGCGCCGCCGCGTCGAGGCCGAACGCCGCTCGACCAGGCGCAGCGTCCAGATCGTGGTGATCACCGCGCTCGTCTTCGCCGGGCTCCTCATCCTGTTCAACCCCTCCTACGTGGCCGAGTACGAGGGCCTGCTGGGCCAGGCCGTGCTCGTGGTGGTCGCGGGGCTGTTCGGAGCGGGGTTCGCCTGGATGAGGCGGCTGGCCAGGTTCGACAAGCCGACCCGGCTGCTCATGGGAGGAGGCGGCGGCGATGGTTGAGGGCGCGCTGGGCGGGGCCGTATTAGGGCTCGGCCTGTTCGTGCTGCTGCGGGCGCTCTTCCCGGCCCGCCCGGGGCTGGTGGCGCGGCTGCTCGCGCTCGACGCCGTGCGCGAGGACGCGGGCGCTCCGAGCATCCAGCTCCTGCTGCCCGAGGAGGAGGTCAGCGCGTTCCGCCGCGGCCTGGGTGCCCGCCTGGCCCGCCTGTACGCGGCCCGCGGCTGGGAGGTCAGGTCGATCAAGGCGGACCTGGCGCTGCTCGGCCGCTCGTTCGAGGCGTTCCTGGCCGGCAAGGTGCTGCTGGCGGCCAGCGGCCTGCTGGCCTTCCCGCTGCTGCTCGGCTGGCTGGTGCTCATGGAGTGGGGCACCTCGCTGGCCATCCCGTTCTGGGCCGCCGTGCTCGTCGCGCTGCTGTTCTTCTTCCTGCCCGACCTCCAGATACGCAAGGACGCGGCGGCCAGGCGGCGTGACTTCCGCCATGTGGTCGGCGCGTTCCTCGACCTCGTTTCCATGAACCTGGCCGGCGGCCGCGGCGTCCCCGAGGCCCTCATGATGGCCGTCTCGGTCAGCGGCGAGCAGCCCAACTGGGCGATGGGCCGCATCCGCGACGCGCTCAGCGGCGCCAGGATCGTCGGCATCACCCCGTGGCAGGCGCTCGGCCAGCTCGGCGAGGAGATCAACATCGACGAGCTGCGCGACCTGTCCGCCGCGCTCGGCCTGGTGGCCGACGACGGCGCCAAAGTACGCGCGTCGCTGACGGCGAGGGCCGCGACGTTGCGCCGCCGCGAGCTGGCGGAGATCGAGGGCAGGGCCGGCGAGCGGTCGCAGTCGATGCTCGTGGCCCAGCTGCTGCTCTGCGCCGGTTTCGTGATCTTTCTCAGTTTTCCCGCCGCTATGAAGATGTTGGGGTCCTGATGAACCATCCCTGGATCGTTTACCTCACCGCGTACCTGGGTGTCCGCATCCAGCGCGCCCGCACCGCCCCCACCCGCGGGGCCTCCGCCGTCGAGTGGGTGATCATCACCGCCATCATCGCCGGGGTCGCGCTCGGGTTGGCCACCTTGATCAAGTCGCTGGTCGAGGGAAGGCAGAACGATCTCCAAGGCACCTTCGGCGGTGGCGGTGACACCGGTGGTAATCCGTAGGAGGGGCGAGCGGGGCGCGACGGTGATCGAGCTGGCCATCCTCATGCCGATCATCCTGGCGGTCGCGCTGCTCATCGTGCAGGTGGCGCTCTGGTTTCACGCCCGCCAGGTCGCGGAGGCCGCCGCCCAGGAGGGCGCGCGCGTGGCCAGGGCGGCGCCGTTCGACTCCGGTGACTGGCCGGGCCAGGCCACCGCCAAGGCCACCGACATCATCCAGGCCGTCGGCCCGAAGCTGCTCCAGAGCGCCAAGGCCACGACGTCCGAGAAGGAACCGGACGAGCGCTTCGTCACCGTGACCGGCAGCGCCGTACAGGTCATCCCGCTGCTGCCCGAGCTGTCGTTCACGATCACCGCCACCGCGGGCGGGCCGGTCGAGTGCTTCCGCCCGGACAACGGCGGCGGGGACTGCTCGTGAGGCGGGCGGAGCGCGGCTCCATGGCCGTGGAGACCGTGATGCTGGCCCCGCTCTTCCTGCTGTTCCTCATGTTCCTGGCGGGAGCGGGGGTGCTGGTGGAGTCGCAGGGGCGGGTCAACGGGGCGGCCAGGGACGCGGCCCGCGCCGCGTCGGTGCAGCGCACGCTCGACGACGCCGAGGCCGCGGCCAAGGCCATCGCCGACAGCACGCTGACCGGGCCCTGCGGGTCCCCGTCCGTCTCGCTGGACGGCTCCGCGTGGGAGCAGGGCGGCCAGGTCCAGGCCGAGGTGAGCTGCGAGCTGGACCTCGGTTTCCTGGGGTTCGGCGGCGTCAAGCGGATGACCGGCACGGCGGTGGTGCCGATCGAGCAGTTCAGGAGGGTCGAATGAGAGAGCGGGGGTCGATGTCGGTGTTCACCGTGCTGTTCTCCGTCGTCGTGTTCCTGCTGGCCGGGCTCCTCGTGGACGGCGGCGCGGCGATCAACGCCCGGCTGCGCGCGGCCGACGTGGCAGAGCAGGCCGCGCGGGCCGGCGCCGACGAGATCGACGTCGACCACCTGCGCTCCACCGGCCAGACCCGGCTGCTCGGCGAGGACCAGGTGTGCGCCAGGGCCGACGAGATCGTCGCCGCGCAGGGCGGCCAGGGTGTGACCCGCGGCGAGTGCACCGTCGGCCAGGGGCAGGCACAGGTGACGATCACCGTGTCGGTGTCCTGGAAGGCGTTCTTCCTGAGCGCGATCGGCTTTCCCGGCACCGAGATGACCGGCCGGGCCGTTGCCGCGCCCGAAGCGAGATAGACCGAAACTCACCGGTCGATGGATCGGTGAGCGTACGAGCACGACCCTGGACGGCGGAAGGGAGAGACGATGCCGACGCGAGAGCCCGCGCGCCCACACGGACGTCACACGCCCGTGCGCGTCAAGGCCAGGCGCAGCGCCGGAGACGTGCTCGCCGGCATCGGATCGCTGATCGTGCTGGTCGCGCTCGTGGGCGGGGTGCCGTACGCGCTGCTCACGTTCGTGGGGCCGCCGATCGCGCCCGAGCTGCTCGACCTCGACCTGCTCACCAGCCGCGTCGGCCCGAGCACCGTCGTGGCCGTGCTGGTGCTGCTGGTGTGGCTGGCCTGGTTCCAGCTGTTCGTGTGCGTGCTGGTCGAGGTGTACGCGGGCGTGCGCAGGGTCGGCATGCCGGCCCGCGTGCCGCTCTCCGGAGGCACGCAGGCGCTGGCCAACAAGCTCGTCGGCGCGGTGCTGCTGCTGTTCACGGCGGGTGCGATGGTCGTGCCGCTGGCCAAGCTGGCACCCACGCCGGCCGCCACGCCCGTGACGGCGGTCGCGTACTCCGCGCCGATCGTCGAGAAGACGACCCTCGACACGCACAAGACCAAGAAGGTGTACGTGGTGCAGCCGCCGCACGGCCGGCACCACGAGAGCCTGTGGGAGATCGCCGAGAAGTGCCTCGGCGACGGCCGCCGATATCCCGAAATTTACCGGCTTAATCAGGCGAAGGAGCAGCCGGACGGCTCCCGCCTGCGCATGGCCGACCTGATCAGGCCCGGCTGGGTGCTCGACATGCCGGACGACGCCAGGCACGCCCACGTAGTCCCCGTCGACCAGCCCCGCGAGCAGACCCTGCGCGAGCACCCCGGCAGGGCGTCGGTGGGACAGCACGTGGACCGGCACGCCGACTCGAAGACCGGCCAGGCCGAGAAGAAGGTCGAGGCCAAGCACCGCCAGCCGGATCAACAGCAGCAGCAGCCCGACCGGCCGCAGGCCACCATCCGGCAGAGCCAGACGACCGACCTGACCGACTACCTCGCCACGGCCTCGCTGGCCGCCGCGGGCCTGCTGGTCGTGCTGGCCAGGCGGCGCCGCGAGCAGCTCTGGCGCAGGGTGTTCGGCCGCCGGATCGCCCGCCCGCGCGACGACGCCGCCCAGGCCGAGGTCGCGCTGAGGCTGGGCGGCGACGCGCCGGGCGCCCGCATCCTCGACATCGGCCTGCGGCTGCTCGGCGCCGAGCTGGCCGCCCAGAACCGCACGCCGCCCACCGTGTACGGGGCGCACCTGTCGGCCCGCACGCTCGACCTGTGGATCCACCCGCCGGACGGGGACGCGCCCGCGCCGTGGATGGCCCAGGACGGCGGCCAGGTATGGCGGCTGCCCGCGCACGAAGGCCGCCTGCTGGAGGAACAGGCGGGCGGGGCGCCGTACCCCGGGCTGGTCTCCATCGGCACGGACGCCAGCGGGCGCGTGCTCATCGACCTGGAAGCCGCGCAGGGCCTGATCAACGTACGCGGCCCGCAGACCACGGCCGCGCTGGCCGCCCTCGCCGTCGAGCTGGCCACCAACCGCTGGTCCGACCGCATGCGCATCACGCTCGTCGGCTTCGGCGAGGAGCTGACCGCCATCGCGCCCGACCGCATCCGGGCCGTGGGCGGCCTGGCCGAGGTGCTGCCCGAGCTGGAGGCGATCGCAGCGCCGCGCAGGGAGGTGCTGACCGGGCGCATCACCGGCAGCCCGCGCGACGCCCACTACCTGCTGTCCGCGGTCGCGCCCACGCACGAGGAGGCCCGGCGTCTGGCGCTGCTGGCCCGCCGGGACACCGCCGGTTACGTGCTGGCGGGCGAGGTCCCGCACGCCACCTGGACGCTGGAGATCGGCGACGACGGCCGGGCCAGGATGGCCGAGCTGGGCTTCGACGTGCAGGCCCAGCTCCTGCCCCGCCGCCACTACCAGGCATTGATCGACCTGTTCCGCACGGCCTCCCAGGTCGACGGCGAGGCCGTCTCCGAGGCCGAGCCGCTGGCGGGGCTGCACCCGCCCGCCGTCGAGATCAGGATGCTCGGCCCCATCGAGGTCATCGGCCTGCGGCCCCTGGAGGAGGGCCGGCTGGCGCTGGCCGCGGAGCTGCTGGTCTACCTGGCCACGCATCCCGGCGGCGTGCATCCCTCGGTGCTGGGCGGGGTGCTCTGGCCGCGCGGCGTGCAGGACATGGTCAGGGACGCCACGATCGCCAGGGTCGCCGAATGGCTCGGGCGGGAGCACCTGCACACCGACGAGGCCGGCCGGATCAGCCTGGGGCCCGAGGTGCGTACGGACTGGGCGCTGTTCCGCGAGCTCGTACGCCGCTCGCACGGCGACCCGACGGCCCGGGCCGTCCTGCTGGAGAAGGCGCTCGGCCTGGTCAGGGGCCCGCTGCTGAGCGGCCGCCAGCCGGGCAGGTACGCCTGGCTGGCGGCCGAGGACCTGGAGTACGACGTGGCCGCCGAGGTGGCCGACGCGGCGCACCAGCTCTGCGAGCTGCGGCTCGCGCACGGGCAGCCGGACGCCGCGGTGGCCGCCGTGCGCGCGGCCCTGCTGCTGGCGGTGGACGACGAGGGCCTCTGGCGTGACCTGCTGCGGGCCACGCACGCCACCGAGGACACCGTACGGCTGCGCGCCGTCGTCGAGGGGCTGACCCGCAGGGCGGCCTCGCACCCGTACGGCGGCGGGATGGCCCCGGAGACCGAGGCACTGATCGAGGAACTGCTGCCCACGTGGCGCATCCATGTGGTGAGGGAGTCGTCGGCATGAGACGAGTCATGGTGCTGCTGATGATCGTCCTGGCGGGCTGCGGGCAGGCCGCGCGCCCGTACACGCCCGCGGCGGAGCCCACCCCGGCGAAACCTTCCGCCAAAGCCGCGCAGCCGGAGGAGACGCTGCCCGCCGGCCCCCAGAGCATCGCCATCGGCGACGGCCTGCGCGTGCGGGTGGAGTGGCCGGCCGACCCCGACCCGCTGCTGAAGGTCATCGTCGACCAGTACGTGGGCACCCGCCAGGCCGTCGTCGAAGGGACCCGCGGCTACCGGCGCAATCTCGAGATCCAGGCCGAGGAGCAGGCGACGGAGTGGGTGAACGAGTTCATCGACGAGGAGCAGTCGATGCGCGGGACGGGCCGGCTCTACAACCTGCGGGTCAGCGCCCGCATGGGCAAAGGCGCTCAGATCAACGCATGCGTGGACGAGTCAGGCGTGCGGATGATCTCCTCCCGCACCGGGAAGGCCGTCGCGCCCCAACCCGGTTGGCTGCGCACCCCCTACGGCCAGAGCGTGGTCGCCCATCGCGGTGATGACGGGGTGTGGCGCATCAGGTCCTACATCACCTCCACAGAGAGATGCACCCGATGAAACCTTTGCTTGCGGTACTGCTCGCGGTGCCGCTGACGCTCGGTCCGACCCCGGGACCCGGCGATGTGGACGTCAAGGGCAATCAGCGCGGGCGGACGACGACACTGAGCCTGGAGGCCAGCACCATCAAGATCACCGGTGACGGCAAGGGCGGTTCGGGCGACGGCTACCGCATCCCGCGCCCCTGCTGGTACGAGCCCAGCCTGGACGCCGAGGAGATGTTCCGGCTGCACACCGAAGGCGCGGGCCCGGCCAGGCGGGCGGGCATCGACGAGGACAGCTTCCGGGCCTTCGTCCAGCAGTTCAAGGACAAGCTCGGCAAGCCGGGCCGGTGGTGGGTGCCCGCGTACAACAAGGCCGATCCGAACGGCGCCGCCTGCTGGGGCGGCCTCGAACAGTTCATCTTCATGCCCCCGAACACCACGCCGCCGTCCGGGATCACGATCGAGCAGCTGGCGCAGATCGCCAGGGCCGCGCTGACCGTCCCGGAGCCGACGGTCAAGCTGAACCCCGACGCCAAGAGCTTCGTCAACCTCCCGACCTACGTCTGGCTGGAGAACGTCGGTCAGCCGCGCCGCACGGTCACGGCGTCGATCCCCGGCGTCATGAGCGTGACCCTGGTGGCGACGCTGCAGGACATCAAGATCGACCCGGGCACGTCCAAGGACCGGGCCGAGGTGCACGAGGAGGGCTGCGGGCCGTCCGGGAAGCCGTACGCGAAGGGTGCCCAGTTCACCTGCGGCGTGCGTTACCTGCGCTCGGCGATCGACCAGCCGCGCGAGAAGTACACGCTGACCGTCACCACCGTCTGGCCGGTCCAGGTGGCCGACAACGTGGTGCCGTTCCAGTTCGCGCCCGTACAGGTCGGAGCCAGCCGGGACGTGCCGGTCGGCGAGATCCAGAGCAACGTCAAGCCGTGAGCGGCGGCCGAGCCGCTCAGGGGCCGCTCAGGCCCGGACCACCGCCACCAGCGGGGCCAGCTCGGGCAGCTCCGCCGCCTCGTCGAGCACTTCCTTCAGTACGCCGTCGTGCGTGGGACGGGCCCGCTCCAGCAGCTCGAACCCGGCCTGCGTGACCTCCGAGTAGATCCCGCGCCTGTCGTCCTCGCACAGGTAGCGCTTGAGCAGGCCGCGGTTCTCCAGGCGCGTCACCAGCCTGGTCGTGGCGCTCTGGCTGAGCACGACGGCCCTGGCGAGCTGCTGCATCCGCATGTGCCAGCCGTCCTGGCGGGCCAGCACGTCCAGCACTGTGTATTCGCTCACACTGAGCGAGTGCTCCTTCTGGAGTGATTTCTCCAGCCTGTCCTCGATTTTCGCGTGCAGCGCCGCGAGGGTGCGCCAGCCCTGGGCGCGCGCCTCCACGGCGTCATCGGCTAGGGGCATGTGACAGCCTCCTCGACATCCTTGTATGTTCAGTTAGTCGGCGTGTGCAAATAATGTCCACGCTCACTAACGTCGTCTGAGGAGTAGTCTATGCCTCTCGCCCTGTTCGCCCTCGCGATCAGCGCCTTCGGCATCGGGACCACGGAGTTCATCATCAACGGGCTGCTGCCCGAGGTGGCGGCCGATTTCCACGTGACCATCCCGGCCGCCGGCCTGCTCGTGTCCGGCTACGCGCTGGGTGTGGCGGTCGGCGGGCCGCCGCTGACCATGCTCGGCGGGCGCCTGTCGCGCAAGACCATGCTGTTGTCGCTGATGGTGCTGTTCATCGCCGGGAACCTGCTGTCGGCGCTGGCGCCCTCGTACGGAGTGCTGATGGTCGGCCGTTTCCTGTCGGCCTTCGCGCACGGAGCGTACTTCGGGGTCGGCTCCGTGGTGGCCGCCGACCTGGTGGCGCCGAAGAAGCGGGCCAGCGCCATCGCCATGATGTTCACCGGCCTCACGCTCGCCAACGTCCTGGGCGTGCCCCTGGGCACCTGGATCGGTCAGGCGTTCGGCTGGCGGGCCACGTTCTGGGTCGTGGTCGCGATCGGCGTGGCCGGTCTCGCCGGCGTCGTCGCCCTCGTCCCCCGGCAGCCGCGCCCGACCGGGAGCGTCGTGCGGGAGCTGGCGACGTTCCGCAAGGCCGGCGTCTGGCTGGCCCTCGGGATGACCGTCTTCGGCTTCGCCCCGGTCTTCGCCGTCATCACGTTCATCGCGCCCATCATGACCGGCGTGGGCGGCTTCTCGCCCGGCGCCGTGCCCGTGGTCATGGCCCTGTTCGGGGTCGGCCTCGTGGCGGGAAACCTGATCGGCGGCAAGCTCGCCGACCGCGCGGTCATGCCCAGCATCTACGGCTCGGTCGCCCTGCTCACCCTGCTGGCCGTGGCGGTGGCCCTGGTGTCGGGCAGCCAGGTGGCCTTCGTGATCACCATCACGCTGTTCGGCGTGGCCGCCTTCGCCACGGTCCCGCCCCTGCAGACCCGCGTCCTGGACGCCGCCGCCGGCGCTCCCACGCTGGCCTCGGCGGCCAACATCGGGGCCTTCAACCTGGGCAACGCGATCGGCTCCTTCGCGGCCGGCCTCACCATCGACGCCGGCTTCGGCTACACCGCCCCGGCCTGGACCGCGGCCCTGCTGGGCCTGGCGGGGCTGGCCGTGGCGGGGGGGGGGGGGCCCCCGGGCCGGCCCCCGGGGGGCCCCCCCCAAATCGGCCGCGGGTTGGGGGGGGTGAAACACCACCTCGTCGGCGCCGCCGTGGTTGTGGC